>JAFUFC010000071.1 GCA_017470095.1 Clostridia bacterium
CAAGGACGCCAAGATGGATAAGAACACCTTCGTGGCCCTGGGCCTGGTGTACGATCCTGAGTATGTGGACGGTCAGACCATTGATGAGCACTATGTGAACGGCACCGTGCCCAATGTGCGCCGCGGCTTCGGCATTTCCGTCAACTGCAAGTGCCCGGAACGCATCGTGGCCATGTGGGAAGAAATGCTGTCCGATGAATGGCAGCTCATCTTCAACTGGGGCATTGAGGGCGAAGACTACTACGTGGAAAACGGCCGCCTGATGATGACCGAAGAACAGTACGCCCAGCGCAACGACAACACCTGGAAGCTTAAGAACCGCGCCATGGCGTTCTTTGAAAGCAGCCCCAAGAAGCAGGGCTGGATTCTGGACGGCGAATTCGCCGGCCACGCTTGGGACCCCGCCAACCAGCCTGAAATCGTGCTGGGCCTGATGAACGATTACGACAAGGAATTCCTGGGCGCTTACGGCTACAGCAAGTTCGCCGATTTCGTGAACCCGCCCATCGAGCTGGCTCCCTACGGCGAAGCCTGGCAGATCGACAAAGGCCCCATCGACATCGATTACAACCAGGGCTTCCTGCCCATCCAGGATCGCTGGCTGCCCACCATCATCACCTGCGATCCCGCTGAGATCGACGCCAGTTGGGATGCGTTCGTGGCTGAAATTACGCCCAGCGCCCAGGTCTACACCGATTTCATGCAGGCCGAAGTGCTCAAACTGGTTGAGCAGGCTCTCAACTGATCTGACAAGCATGACAGGGGGAGAGATTCGTCTCTCCCCCCTTGCCGTTTTCAAGGGGGAAGGAAAATGACCGTGACAGGAAAAGCCATTCAAGCGGGGCCGCCTGCGGTACCCGGAAAAAAGACGGGCTTCTGGCGAACGCTGGGCAAGCAGTACCAGCTGATGATTATGTCCGTTCCCATGCTGCTGTACGTGCTGCTGTTTAACTACGCGCCCATGTGGGGCTGGCTGACGGCATTCCAGGATTATCAGCCGAAATTGGGCCTAATGGGCAGCAAATGGGTCGGGCTGGATAACTTCAAGTTTCTCTTTGGCCGAGAGGATTTTTTGCTTTCGATCCGGAACACGCTGGCCATGAGCGTGATCAACCTGGTCTTTGGCACGGTGTCCTCCATCCTGCTGGCTATTTTGCTTAACGAGGTCAAGAACCGGGGCTTTAAACGCACCGTGCAGACCGTGACTTACTTGCCTCACTTCCTCAGCATGGTCATCGTGGTGGGCATGGCCCAGAACATTTTTTCCAGCAACGGGGCGGTCAATAATCTGCTGATGGGCTTAGGCTTGGTGAAGGAGCCCGTTTTCTTCCTGGGCAAGGGCGAATACTTCTGGTGGTTGGTGGGCGTGATCAACGTGTGGAAGGAAGTGGGCTGGAACACCATCATTTACATCGCCGCCATGACCTCCATCGACCCCAGCCTCTATGAAGCCGCTTCCATCGACGGCGCGGGAAGATTCCAGCGTATTTTGCACGTGACGCTTCCCGGCATTAAATCCACCTTCATGGTGCTTTTGATCATGAACATCGGCCATTTGATGGAAGCTGGGTTTGAAATTCAGTACCTGATGCGTTCCGGCCTGACCATGAAGTATTCCGATACTATCGATGTGTTCGCTCTGATTTACAGCTTCGGCAGCAGCCGGCCCCACTACGCATACGGCGTTGCCGCCGGCATGTTCAAGAGCATCGTGGGTATCATCCTGCTCTTTGGCGCCAACATGGCCGCCAAGGCCCTGGATGAAGATACTTTGATTTGAGAAGGAGGGATATCCTGTGACCGCAATGCATCATCCTGTGAAAAGGGGAAGACGCCGGGATATCGCGTTCCCGATCGTCAACACCATCGTGCTGTGCCTACTGATGTTTTTGACGTTGTACCCAGTTTTGAACACTGTGGCCTATTCCTTCAACGACGGTATGGACGCGCTGAAGGGCGGCCTGGGCATCCTGCCCCGGATGTTCAGCACCAGCGCCTACGACGAATTGCTCAAGGACAGCGCCGTCTACAAGGCATTCTGGATTTCCCTATCGAAAACGGTGATCACCACCGTTTTGAACCTGTTCTTTACTTCGATGCTGGCCTTTGCCCTGAGCCGGAAGGAATACGTGCTCAGGAAATTCATCACCACTGTGTTGGTTTTGACCATGTATGTCAACGCCGGCCTGATTCCCAATTACCTGCTCATTTCCCGAACCCTGGGGCTGAAAAACTCCTACTGGGTGTACATCGTACCCACCATGTTCTCCTGCTTTAACATGATCGTGCTGCGCACCTACATGCTGGGTTTGCCGGAAGCGCTGGTGGAATCGGCCCGCATCGACGGCGCGGGGGATTTGCGCACCTTCTTCCAAATCATATTGCCCTTGTGTCTGCCGGTCATGGCCACGGTGGCCCTGTTTGTGGCGGTGGGCGCGTGGAACAGCTGGTTCGACACTTACCTGTACAACGGAAGCAAGAAGGATTTGTATACTCTGCAATACCTTTTGAAAATGAAGCTGGCCACCACCCAGAACAGCTCCAACGCCGCCAACAGTACTGCCGACGCCCTGGCAACTGCCTCTAAAGTGGCGCCCATTACTGTGCGCTGCGCCATCACAGTGGTATCCGCTGTGCCGATCCTGATCGTGTATCCCTTCCTTCAAAAGTATTTTGTTACCGGCATGGCGCTGGGCAGCGTGAAGGGATAAGCGCTTTTTTGCCGAATACAACAATCGGAGAGGAGGAGAGCGTATGGAAGACAGGCAGCCTTCCGCTGGAGAAAAGCGCCGTTTTCCGGATGGATTTCGTATTCTGCAGGGAAAGCAGGAGTACATTACCTATGTGGAGCATGCCTCCATTCGCATCTGGCCCTCTGATGTGGCCAGCCATTACGATGCCCATATGCATTCCGCCATTGAAATCATCCTGCCGCACCGGGGCACCTCGGTATACTACCTGCAGGATGAAATCTATCAGGTCAAACCGGGGGAAATTCTGATCATTCCTTCCGGCGTCGTTCATTCGCTGACGGAAAGCCAGGATACCCAGCGGTATTTGCTTTTGTTTGAGCCCAATCCTTTGACGGCGCTGCGGGATATGTCCCAGATCAGCGAGATGATGAAACGCCCCATTTACCTGCACGACCGGCCGGAGTTGCAAGCCCAAGTCAGTGAACTGCTGATGCAGGTGGTGAACTGCTATTTCAAGTGCCTGCCTATGTGGAACACCCAGTGCTATTCCTACCTGCTGCAAATGTACGCCCTGCTTGGTCAGCAGTACGCGGATGCCGCCGCGCCCCAGCGCACGCTGCCCCAGTGGCGCATCGACCCGGAAATCATGAACAGCGCTATCACTTTCATTAATGAGCACTATATGGATGATATTTCTTTGGAGGATGTGGCGGCGTTTGTTGGTTTTTCCAAGTTTTATTTTTCCCGCACCTTTAAGCAGTTTTCTGGCTTGTCCTTTTCAGAATTCTTGAGCAAAAAACGGCTCAACGTGGCCTCTGATTTGCTGGTGCGCACGCCTAAAACCATCCGAGAAATCGCGGAAGAAGCGGGCTTTGGCAGCATTGCCACCTTCAACCGGCTGTTCCGGGAGGAAAAGAATTGTACGCCTACTCAGTTCCGCTCAATTTACGGCCTGCTTTTCTCCGCCGATCCGGACAGTCCCTTGCTGCCCGGCAGACAGAAAGGATGATACGCATGCAATCTTTGCACTCCTCCGGGGCGTTTGCTTCCGGTGAATATCCCGATTTTTTATCGTCTGTGGGCGTTCAGGATGGAAAGGCCCGGCTGCAGGCGGCCTTTGATATCATCTTTTTCAATCCTTCCGAAAAGTTTTATCATGAACTGGACGGAGATTGCGCCTGCTTGGAGGATACCGGCAATCACGATGCCCGCACCGAAGGCATGAGCTACGGCATGATGATGTGCGTGCAAATGAACCGGCAGGACATATTTGATCGGCTATGGCGGTTTGCCAAGCGGCATATGCTGCTTCGTGAGGGCCCCAACGCTGGGTATTTTGCCTGGTCGGTGCAGTTGAACGGAACGCACAATGCCGAAGGCCCCGCGCCGGATGGCGAAGAATATTTTGCTATGGCCCTGTTTCTGGCTCACCGGCGGTGGGGGAGTGGGGGCGCGTTTGATTACCAGGAAGACGCCCGGGAAATCCTGCGCCACTGCCTGCATCAGCGGGAGCTGACCGGCGGCCAGCCCATGTGGAACCAGGAAAATAAGCTAATCAAATTTGTGCCCGATATGGAAATTAGCGACCCAAGCTATCATGTGCCGCACTTTTATGCCCTGTTTGCCCAGTGGGCGGATGAGCGGGACCGGCCCTTCTGGCAGGCGGCTGCCGAAGCCAGCCGGGCGTACATCGCCCAAAGCGCCCATCCTCAAACAGGACTCAGCCCAGAATATGCCGCCTATGACGGCGCGCCGGTGCTGCTGTTCGGTAAACCCTGGCTCTGGTATTCTGATGCGTACCGGGTGATGCTGAATATGGCGGTGGATACTTTGTGGTTTGGTCCCCGGCCGGCATATGCGTCGATCGCCCAAAACATCCAGCGCTTTCTGGCCACCCAACTGCCACAGGAAAATTACCGGGCTTGCGAGTTGGACGGAACAAGAACTCCGGAACCCGCCATGCATCCCACGGCCATTACGGCCTGCTGTGCCGCGTCGGTCATTGCCGGGCAGAGCGAGCAGGCAGACCTGTGGCTGCAACGGTTTGCAGCCCTGCCTATGCGGAAGGGCGGACGCCGGTATTACGATAATTGCCTCTATTTTTTCTGCTTGTTGGCGCTTACTGGTCAATACAGGATATGGTAATCTGGTTGTTTCCTGCTTTTTGCGCTCCCGGTCATCTAATACTATTCTCCGTCTAAAACATGGAATCTTCGGTTGTCTTTTCGGCTCTGGCGCTGCTTCATTCCAGTGAACGTAGCGCAGCTACGCCTCTCTTTATTCAGCTGAGCCAGAGCGAAAAATTCATCCCGAATCTTTCAATCTTTTAGACGTCAAATAGTATAAGCGAACCGGGAGCAGCTTTTTTATGCCAAGGAAAAGCTTTCCAGGTTCTCGCTTTTTTCGCTCGGCTTGGCATTTTCTATTGACAATCGGATACCGAAAACGTATAATAAACTGTAAAATTTTGCTGAAGGAGACCTGTCTGGCATGAACAAATTCAAGGGATGGGTGAGTGCCGTTTGCGTTCTGATGCTATTGGCGGCAAATTGTGTCGCTGAAAGCACGGAACCGACAGCGGGGGAAAGCGCGCCTATGACCGTGTCCGTGACCGTTCCGGCAGAAAAGGAGACGGCGCTGCCGATCGATTTTTCTGGCGGGATGGAGCCTATTGAGGCTAATTTTGTGGAGGACAAGAATAGCTGGAGCTATGAAGACCCTACCATTTCCGTCACCATTGAAACGGGCCGCACCAAAGGCAATATGGGCTGCGATTATTGGATCGCAACAATTAAAATCCAGGATCCTTCCCAGCTGCGTACTGCTTCCAAAAGCGGCTTTGATCGGTCGGATCATGTGAAGGGCACCACCTTGGCCAAGCGCATGAATGCGGTGCTGGCCATCAATGGCGATTATTACAGCTACACGGCCAAGCCCTTCGTGCTGCGGCAGGGCCAAATGTTTGTGAATCTGTTGGATGGGGAGCGGGATATCCTGCTCATTGATGAAGATGGCGATTTTCACGGCTTGAAGCTGCCGCAGAAGGAAGATATCACCGGTGTGGAAGCTGAAGGCGAAACGGTGTATGAAATTGAGGGCAAGCGGATTATCAATGCTTTCAATTTTGGCCCCATTCTGGTGCTGGATGGCAAGGTATATGAAAAAATGGCCTTGCGTGCCGATATGGCTGCTAAGGATAGGAAGCAGCGCATGGCCATCGCCCAATCCGGGCCGCTGGAATACAAGTGCATCTGCTGCGGACCACCTGCCCGGGGCAGCTATGGTATGACGCTGATGGACTTTGCTAAGCTGGTTGCCAAGCAAAACGTTCAGATCGCCTATAACCTGGACGGCGGCGATTCCACCATGATGATCTTCAACGGCAAAAAGATCAACGATAAAAAGAACAAATCGACCCGGGATATCGTGGACATCATTTATTTCGCGTCCGCGTATGAGGGAAATTAAAGCATGAATGTGGCATATTTTGGAATGATGATTGTGGGGGCCGTGGTGTGCACGGCCCTTTTTGCCGGATTGCTGAATCAAAAGGGCATGAAGGCTTCGGGCGCTGTATGGATGCTGCCGCTGGCGGCGGCGCTGGGCTTTGCCTGTGCCAAAGCGGTCTATTGCCTGCTGATGGTGCAGTTTGTGGGGCCCCGGTATGGCCTGGGTGCTCTGGTGCGCATGGAGAAGGGAGAATTTTCCTTCTTCGGCGGCTGCGCCGGTGTATTGCTGGGCGCTGCGCTGGCTGGACGAATCACCCGGCAGAACAGGGCCCAATTTCTGGATGCGTTTGCTCCAGCGGGCGCGTTGATGGTATGCTTTGCCCGTGCCAGCGAATATTACTTGGGCGAATTCAACATTCCCAGTGACGAAATCGAAACGGAGTTTTTTCATCGCTTCCCCTTTGCCATTACCAATGAGTGGGAGGAATGGTATGCGGCCCTGTTCATGCTTGCCGCCCTGTTCGCCCTGATCGTGTTCGTACTGAGTTTGTGCCGGAAGCAGGAAAGCCGCATCGATGGACTGCGGATCGAACGGACGATTTTCTACCTGTGCCTGCCCCAAGTGTTCTGCGAAAGCCTGCGCAGCGACGGCATTATGTGGGGCTTTGTGCGGGCGGAGCAGGTGCTGTGCGGCTTGTGCATGTTTGCGCTGCTGCTCATCCACTGTAGGGCTGCCAAGGAGAAGGGCAAATGGAAAACCTACTGGCCTCTGTATGCCGATCTGGGCTGCATCCTGGTGATGGTTTTTGTGGAATTTAATTTGGACAAAACGTTTGTGGATATTCCCTCTTTCCTGAACTATGGCCTGATGTGGCTGGCGCTGCTGGGAATTGCCGGATGCGAATGCTTCTGCGTTCGCCGGCGGATGAAGAGAACAAAATAAATTAACCAATGCATTCCCACGGAAATGTGCAGTTTCCGTGGGATTTTCTTGTTTTATGGAATGGTGGACTATTGACAGAATCACTTTATCATGCTAATATAATAAAGCAAAGACGCAGGGGAGGACTTTAACCATGGATGAACAACGGTACGGGGAGCTGCTGGGACGCAGCGAGAGCATGAAGCTGTGGCTGCGGGAACTGTATACCGCTTATGGCTACCGGCCGTATCAAATGAGCAAATTTGAGCCTTATGATTTGTACGCTCAGAACCGCAGTTTCGTGGCGGGGAACAGTATCCTCACCTTTACCGATACGGATGGGCGGCTGATGGCGCTCAAGCCTGATGTGACGCTGTCCATCATCAAAATTTACCGAAGCGGCCAGCAGAAAGTGTGCTATCACGAGCAGGTGTACCGGGATACGGGGGCATCTCGGGAGTTCCGGGAAATTCCTCAGGCCGGGCTGGAGTGCATTGGGCAGATCGATGTGTACACCCAGTGGGAGGTGCTCACGTTGGCTCGGGAAAGCCTGAAGCGAATCTCCGATACGTACATTTTGGACGCGGCATCGGTGGGCCTGATCAGCGGTTTGCTGGCGGCCACCCGGGCAAATGGAGAGACGGAACAGGCGCTGCTTGGGTACCTGCGGGGAAAAAACGCGCACAACATTTGTGCTTTGTGTGAGCGGGAGGGCATCAGTCCGGATCTTTCCGCCATCTGGCAGGAATTGGCCCAGTTGTACGCTCCGGCCTCCCGGGCGCTTCCTCGGCTAAAAGACATGTGCCTGAATGATGAAATGCGGCAAGCGGCGGAGGAATTGGATACGCTGTGCCGCCTGACCGCTCAGGATGGGGAAGTGGAAATTCATTTGGATTTTTCCATTGTCAATGATCTGAATTATTATAACGGTTTGGTGTTCAAGGGCTATGTGCCTGGATTGCCCACCGGCATTTTGTCCGGCGGCCGGTATGATAACCTGGTGCGCAAGCTGGGTAAGCAGGCCGGGGCCATCGGGTTTGCGGTGTATCTGGATTTGCTGGAGCAATTGCCTGCGCAAAGCCGGGGAAACGATGCCGATGTGCTATTGCTCTACGATGACATGACGCCGCCGGAACAGGTGATGGCCCGGGCTCGGGAAATGCGGCGGCAGGGTTTGCGGGTGCGGGTGCAAAAGGAAAGCGACCAGGGCCGGTATGGCCGGGTGGAACGGATGGAAGGAGGGAAGCGGGCATGATTCATGTGGCGCTGCCCAAAGGCAGGCTGGGGGAGAGCGTGTATGCGCTGTTTGAACAAGCAGGGTACGGCTGCCCTTCTATCCGGGAGAAGAACCGGAAATTGATTTTTGAAAACCCGGAGGCGGGTGTCAGCTTCTTCTGGGTAAAGCCCTCGGACGTGGCCATTTATGTGGAGCGGGGCGCTGCCGATGTGGGGGTGGCGGGGAAGGATATCCTGCTGGAATACGCCCCGGATGTGTATGAACTGCTGGATTTGAACCTGGGCCGGTGCCGCATGTGCGTGGCCGGGCCGGAGGATTTTTTGGATGATCCGGCACGTTCGTTGCGGGTGGCCACCAAATTCCCCAACATCGCCCGGGGGTATTACTCCTCCCTGAGCCGGGAGATCGATATCATCCACTTGAACGGCTCCATTGAATTGGCCCCGCTGCTGGGCTTGAGCGACGTGATCGTGGATATTGTGGAGACGGGCAAGACCTTGCTCGAAAATCATTTGGCCCCGCTGGAAACCATCACGCCCCTCAGCGCTCGGTTGATTGCCAACAAAGTGAGCTATAAATTCCAATATGATGAAACGGCCCGGCTGCGGGATGCGCTGGCCCAGGCCGTTAAAAAGGGGGAAAAGGCGCCATGATCAGGATTATGAAATATGGGGAAATTCCCGATGAAGAGATTTTTTTCCGGGGCGAAATCAAGACAGATGTAGCAGGCATTGTAAGCGGCATCCTGGCCGATGTAAAGCGCCGGGGGAACGCGGCTTTGCGGGATTACTGCGCCCGGTTTGACGGCGGCGCGCCGGACAATATGGAGGTGACGACGGAGGAGTTTGCCGCGGCGGAAGCACAGGTGGATCCCGCTCTGCTGGACACCATGCGCCGGGCGGCGGAGAACATTCGCGCCTTCCATAGCCGCCAGGTACGCAACAGCTTTATGATCACGGAAGCATCCGGCGTGGTGCTGGGGCAGAAGGTGATCCCCATTGAAAAGGTGGGATTGTATGTGCCCGGGGGAACGGCAGCTTATCCATCTACGGTGCTGATGGACGCCATCCCTGCCAAAATTGCCGGGTGCCGGGAACTGGTAATCGTGACACCTGCCAAGAATGGACAGATCAATCCGGTCATTTTGGCGGCGGCGAAGATCGCCGGGGTGGACCGAGTGTTCAAAGTGGGCGGCGCGCAGGCAGTAGCAGCCCTGGCCTACGGAACGGAAACCATTCCGAAAGTGGACAAGATTGTGGGCCCTGGCAACGCCTTCGTAGCGGAAGCCAAGAAGCAGGTGTTCGGCCAGGTATCCATCGATATGATCGCCGGACCCAGCGAGATCCTGATCGTGGCGGACGGGGGCAGCAATCCCCGGCATGTGGCGGCGGATATGCTGTCCCAAGCGGAGCACGATAAAATGGCTGCCGCAGTGCTGGTGACTGATTCGGAAACGCTGGCTCAGGCGGTGGCGGAGGAGATTGAAAAGCAGTTGCGTTTGCTGCCTCGGGAGGAGATTGCCCGCTCGTCCATTGATTCCTTTGGCAAAATTATCCTGTGCGATACCATTGACCAGGCCATCGCCGTGGCCAACACCATCGCTCCGGAGCACCTGGAATTGTGCGTGGACGCGCCCTTTGATTACCTGGATAGCGTAAAAAATGCGGGCAGTATTTTCATGGGTCGGTTTTGCCCGGAAGCGCTGGGGGATTACTTTGCTGGCCCCAATCACACCCTACCTACCGGCGGCACGGCCCGATTCTCCAGCCCCCTGTCTGTGGATGATTTCGTAAAAAGGAGCCAATTTTCTTATTACACAGCCGGGGCGCTGGAGCAGGTGTGCGGCGATGTGACTCGGTTCGCCCGGTCGGAAGGGCTGGAAGCCCATGCCCGGAGTGTGCTGTCCCGTTTGGAGGAGGAAAAAGCATGAGCAGCTTTTTAAGCCCCCGGTTCAGCGCCATGCGGCCCTATGTGCCCGGAGAGCAACCGCAGGATCAGCAATACATCAAGCTGAACACCAATGAATCGCCTTATCCGCCCCCAGCGCCGGTGTTGGCCGCAGCGCAGGCGGAAGCGGAAAAGCTGAACCTGTATTCCGATCCGGATGACCGGATCGTGCGGGAGAAGATCGCGGCGCTGTATGGGGTCGACGTCGGGTGCGTGCTGGCTACCAATGGGTCGGACGAAGCGCTGCATTACATCATCCTGGCTTATGGGGACGCTGATCGTCCCTTTGCCTTCCCAGACATCACCTACGGCTTTTATCCGGTGGTGTGCAATCTGTATGGCCTGCCTTATGAGGAAATTCCCCTCCGGCTGGATTTCACCGTCGATTTGAATGCCTGTGTGGAAAACCATTACAATTTGATCATCGCCAATCCCAACGCCCCCACGGGCATTGCCTTGACCCGGGAGGAGATTCGTGTTATAGCGGCTTCCAATCCTCGACGGCTGGTGGTGGTGGATGAAGCGTACGTGGATTTCGGGGCGGAAAGCTGCGTGCCGCTGACAAAAGAATTGGATAACCTGCTGGTGGTGCAGACGTTTTCAAAATCCCGTTCCCTTGCCGGGGCGAGGCTGGGTTTTGCCATCGGCAACGAGGCGTTGATTGCCGAGCTCAACGCCGTTCGGTGCAGCCTGAATCCCTACAACGTGAACCGCATGACCCTGGCCGCCGGGGCCGCGGCCATCGACTGCAATGAATTTTTTATGGAAAATTGCCGCCGAATCATGGCCACACGGGAGGAAACCCGCCGTCAATTGGCGAACATGGGCTTTGAAATTTTACCGTCGAAAACCAATTTTCTTTTTGCACGGCGACCGGGTCTGCCCGGGGCGGATTACTACCGGCTGCTGAAGGAGCGGGGCATCCTGATTAGGCATTTTACTGGGGCGCGGATTGCGGATTATGCGCGTATCACCATGGGCAATCCGGAGCAGATGCAGGCATTGATTGATACGACGAAAAAAATATTGGAGGAGGGTCAAAAATGAGGAAAGCGGCGGTGCAGCGCAAAACGGCGGAAACAAATATTTCGCTTTCGCTGAACCTGGATGGCACCGGCAGCAGCCAGGTCGATACGGGCTGCGGTTTTCTGGACCATATGCTCATCCTGTTTGCGCGCCACGGCCGGTTTGACCTGACCGTCCAATGCCAGGGGGACACGCAGGTGGATGATCACCACACGGTGGAGGATATCGGCATCGTGCTGGGCACGGCCTTCGCAAAGGCACTGGGGGAGAAGCGGGGCATCAACCGCTATGGCAGCATGCTATTGCCCATGGATGAGGCGCTGGTGCTGTGCGCTGTCGATTTATCCGGCCGGTGCATGCTGCGCTACGGCTTGAAGCCGCCCGCCCAGAAAGTGGGCACCTTCGATACGGAATTGGGCCAGGAATTTTTCTGGGCTTTTGCCCGGTCCGTCGCTGCCACCGTGCATTTCCAGCAGCTGGATGGCGATAATTCCCACCATATTCTGGAAGCGGGATTCAAGGCCTTTGGCCGGGCGCTGCGCCAAGCAGTGGCCATCGACCCGGACGCAGAAGGGGAAATACCATCCACGAAAGGGAGCCTGTGACGGCCTATGATGGTGATAGTGGATTACGGCGTGGGAAATTTGTTTTCTCTGAAAAGCTCCTTTGCCGCCGTGGGCGAAACCCCACGGGTGACTGGCGATGCGGCGGAGATTGCCCGAGCGGAGAAAATTATTCTGCCGGGCGTAGGAGCTTTTGGAGACGCGGCGGACAAGCTGCGTTCAATGGGGCTGGATCGGGCCTTGCGGGACGCGGCGGGTCGCGGCGTGCCTTTGCTGGGCATCTGCCTGGGCATGCAATTGCTTTTTGAGCGCAGTTTTGAATATGGCGAACACCGGGGCCTGGGTCTGATTCCTGGCAGCGTGCGGCCCATCAGAGATGCGATCCCGGCGGGACTGAAAATTCCCCATATTGGCTGGAACGCTTTGAAATTGACCGAGCGGAAAAGCCCCATCCTTCGCTACGTTCGGGAAGGGGATTGCGTTTATTTTGTCCATTCCTATTACGCTGCGGAATGCGATGAGGCGGTGATCGCCACGGCGGAATACGGGACGGAGCTTACCGCCGCCGTCCAGTGGGGAAACGTGTACGGCTGCCAGTTCCATCCGGAAAAGAGCGGCCTGGTGGGGCTGAATATCCTTAGGGCGTTCTGCGAAAGCAAAGGAGGTGCCGCCCAGTGAAGATTTTTCCGGCCATTGACCTATATCAGGGCCAGGCGGTGCGGCTGCTGAAAGGGGATTACAATCAAGTGACGGTGTACAGCGCCGATCCTATGCAAGTGGCCCAAGGGTTTCGGGCCGCTGGGGCGGAATATCTGCACGTTGTGGATTTGGAAGGCGCCCGGGACGGGGGCACCCCTCACTTTCACTTGGTGGAAGCCATCGCAAAAGACAGCGGACTCAAGGTCGAAATTGGCGGCGGCGTTCGGGACGAAGCGGTCATTGATCGATATCTGGAGGCCGGAGTGGATCGGGTCATCTTGGGCACCGCCGCAGTGACGGACCGGGATTTTCTCCGTCGGGCCGTTGGGCACTGCGGAGACAAAATCGTCGTTGGCGTGGATGTGCAGGACGGCCTGGTGGCCATCAAAGGCTGGCGGGAAATGACAAAAGAAACGCTGGAGGGCTTTTGCCGGGAGGCGGAGGAAATTGGCGTTCGCACTGTGATCTGCACCGATATTTCCCGGGATGGGGCCATGCAGGGCACCAACCAGGCAATGTACCGCCGCCTGACGGAAAATTTCTCCCTGGAGATCATTGCCTCCGGCGGAGTATCCACCATCGATGATGTGCGGGCGCTGAAGGCCATGGGCTTGTCTGGCGCGATTGTGGGCAAGGCTCTGTACACTGGGGCCATCGATTTACGCAAAGCGATTGAGGAAGCAACGTGATTACGAAACGCATCATTCCCTGCCTGGACGTGCGAAACGGCCGGGTGGTGAAAGGGGTCCATTTCCAGGGCTTGGCGGACGTATCCTCCCCTGTGGCGCTGGCTAAGTACTATTCTGACCATGGGGCCGACGAGTTGGTGTTTTATGATATTACCGCGTCGGCAGAGGGACGGGCGCTGTTCACTGATATCTTGGCGGAAACGGCGGCTACCGTTTTTATTCCCCTAACTGTGGGCGGCGGCATCAATACCGTGGAGGATTTTGACCGGGTGCTCAAATGCGGCGCGGACAAGGTCAGCGTCAATTCCGGAGCCATTCGGGACCCTTCCCTGGTGCAAAAGGCCGCCCAAAAATACGGCGACCAGTGCGTGGTGCTGTCTGCTGATATCAAGCGGGTGGAGGGTCAGTTCCGCGTCTTTGCCAAGGGCGGACGGGAGGATACCGGCATGGAAGCCATCGGCTGGATCAAAAGGTGCGTTGCCATGGGCGCGGGGGAAGTGGTGGTCAATTCCATCGATACGGATGGAGTCAAGGGGGGCTTTGACCTGGAGATGCTTTCCGCCGTGTGTGACGCGGTGCGCGTGCCGGTGATTGCTTCCGGCGGCGCTGGGAACATTCGTCATTTTGTGGATTTGTTCCGCGCCTTGCCTGGGGTTGACGCGGGATTGGCCGCCTCCATTTTCCACTTTGGCGAAGTGACCATTCCAGATTTGAAAGAAGAGCTTGCCCGCAGCGGCATCATTGTCAGGAGATGAAAAAGATGTTTGATATCGAGCAATTGAAATTTGACGAAAAGGGCTTGATTCCCGCCATCGTGGTGGACGCGGAGGATGGCCAGGTGCTGACGCTGGCTTACATGAACAAAGAGAGCCTGCGTATTTCCATGGAAAAGGGGCTAACCTGCTTTTGGAGCCGTTCCCGGCAGGAACTGTGGTTGAAGGGCGAAACCAGTGGAAATTACCAGCATATCGTGTCCATTACCGCTGATTGCGACCGGGACGCGCTGACCGTGCTGGTACGCAAAGACGGCCCCGCCTGCCATACCGGGGCAAACAGCTGCTTTTTTGAGGAAATTTACCGCAGAGAAAAGGAAGAGCCCGCCTTTTCCTTGGACGGGCTCATGAATTTACTCAAGGACCGGAAAGCTACCCTGCCTCAGGGATCTTATACCACCTACCTGTTTGAAAAGGGCCTGGACAAGATCCTGAAAAAAGTGGGGGAGGAAAGCACTGAAGTGATTATTGCCGGCAAGGCCCAAGACAAAGCCGAGACCATCTATGAAATCGCCGATCTGGCTTACCATGTGCTGGTGCTGATGGTGGAGATGGGCATTTCGCTGGAGGATATTCGGAAGGAACTGGCCTCCCGCCATGTGATTGATCACAAAGTGAAGCAAGAGAAGATGGTGTGAGGGGACTAAAAAAGCCCCCTGTCATTTCCTACCCCAGCGTTGCTGCCATGACCGCCTTGATGGTGTGCATCCGGTTTTCCGCTTCATCAAAGACGATGGATTGCTTGCTTTCAAACACTTCGTTGGTCACTTCCATGCTGGGCAGGCCATATTTTTGGAAGATTTCCTGCCCGATGCCGGTTTTCACGTCGTGGAACGCCGGCAGGCAGTGCATGAAACGGCACTGGGGCCCGGCATTGTCCATCAGCTGTTGATTCACTTGATAGGGCAGCAGGTCGTGGATGCGCTCATGCCAAACGTTGTCTGGCTCGCCCATGGATACCCAAACGTCGGTGTAAATCACATCGGCGTTTTTTGTGGCGGTTAGGGGGTCTTCTGTGAATTCCAGCACCGCGCCGTTTTCTGCCGCGATGGCCCGGCATTGGGCGATCAATGCGGGATCAGGAAAATATTTTTTCGGGGCGCAGGCTACAAAATAAAGGCCCATTTTGGCGCAGCCCACCAGGAGGGAATTGCCCATGTTGTAGCGGGCGTCGCCCATGTACACCAGCTTTTTGCCTTTCAAGCCGCCGCAATGCTCCCGGATCGTGAGAAAATCGGCCAGAACTTGGGTGGGGTGGAATTGGTTGGTCAGGCCGTTCCACACCGGCACTCCGGCGTACTGGGCCAGTTCTTCTACAATGGCCTGGTCAAAACCCCGATACTCGATGCCGTCGTACATTCTTCCCAGCACCCGAGCAGTATCGGCAATGCTCTCCTTCTTGCCGATCTGGGAGCCGGCAGGGTCCAGATAAGTAGAATGAATGCCCAGGTCCGCCGCCGCCACCTCGAAGGCACAGCGGGTGCGGGTGCTGGTTTTTTCAAAAATAAGGGCAATGCTTTTGCCCTCGTGCAGCCGGTGGGAAACGCCGGCTTTTTTCTTTTGTTTGAAAGAAGCGGCCAGGTCCAGCAGGGCGGTGATTTCCTCCGGTGTGTAATCTAACAGTTTCAAAAAATGCCGGCCTTTCAAATCCATAGCGCGTCCTCCTTTTTCAAATAAAGAAGCGCCGTCCTGCAACGTGCACAGGGCGGCGGCTGCGTGATGAATCTTATTTCTTTCCGTCCACCATGGCCTGCACTTTGATGGGCAGACCAAAGAGGTTGATGAATCCAGCGGC
>JAFUFC010000072.1 GCA_017470095.1 Clostridia bacterium
CGGGGGATTTCGGAGAAGCCCTTGGTTTGCAGGCTGGCGTGGGTGATGTTTTTCCGGGTGTTATCCCAGAAGCACATGCAGTTGTGATTGGACAAAAGATGATGGAAGGGATCGTTCCCAGCCACGTATTCCTCGATCTCCTCCCAATCGTGCAGGGACTTTTTCATATTCAGATCATACTCATTGGCCAGGCTCCACCAGATGTTGGGGAAGGCGCTCAGGCGGCGCAGCAGGTAATCCAGATAAATCAGGTTGTCCTGCTGCGGCATCTCGGAAAAACCCCAGCGATCGTAGGGATGGAACAGGATCAGATCGATTTGGATGTCCATTTCCGCAATTCGTTGCAATATTTTTTCAAACCGATGCCAGAAAGCGATGCAGGGACGGTTCACATCCCAGCCACCGTCCGTCTTTTTCTCAAAGGCATAGCAGGGCGGTTCGTTATGGTTGTAATCATAATGCTTGGGGAACACACACATGCGCACCTTATTGAAGGGGGCGGCTTTCAGGCTTTTTAGGGTCTGCTCCACCAGCGCGTCGTCCTGGTGAGCCAGGGCGTACACCGTGGTGCCGAAGGGGATGAACAGCGTGCCGTCTTCATATTCAAAATGGGTATCGACGGCTTTTACCAGTCCGTGCGCGCCGTTCGCCGCTTCGCAGATTTCTGTTCCCTCGGTATTCACCGCTCCTGTGACCTTCCAATGCCATTCCCCGGCAGTCTCCGGCAGGAAGCGGACGATATACCGTCCCTCACCGTCATAAAACCCCTTGACGGTTTTGACGGTATCGCCTCCTGCAAATTCCGCCGTCAGGTCGATCTGCGCCCAATTGTCCGTCAGCGTTTCACCGGAAAAAACAAGTTCAAATACTTCGTGCTGTTTCATCGTGTCTGCGCTCCTTACGCAAATTCATCCAGGCTCCACTGATCCCGCCAGTCCAGGATGCCCATCTCCCCCTCAAAGCGGAAGGGCAGCCACACATACCGCGCCTTGGAGGTATCGATTGCGCTGTCCGGGGGCAGTAGCTTTTGCAGTTCCGCCATCCGGGCTTCTTCATCAGGCGTTCTCTCCGCCGCGAACCGAAGGCGGAACCACTCGCCATAATCCTGATAGCGCAGATGCATATGCTCCGGGGCCCAGCGATCCGCCAGGGCAATATACAGGTCCCGCTTCCCCGGCACCCTGAATACCGAGGTGATCTGAGAGTGAAAGGATGTCTCGCTCGCGTCCCCCGGATGCGGATTGCCCAGCACCCTATACGGCCCGTGCCAGGTATCCGCTACGGCGATTTGGGAAGGATTGGGCAGATAGCCTGTGGTACCGGAGGTAACCAGATAGTGCTTGCCGCGGCGGATGAAATGTGCCGTAGCTTCCCGCACAAAGGGCGGCTGAGCCTGGGGGAAGTGCGTTGAGTAATAGCCGGTCACATTGGTATAATCCTCCGTCAGATCGGCGATGATGGTTTCACTGTGCACCCGCTCGAAGAAATAGTAGCCTTTCCCATCCGGCGCGGCGGCCAGGTCGAAATCCCCGGCGCTCATGCCCAGCGGGCGCAGCCCCTTGCGGACAATCGTATACGGCCCCGTGATCCGTTCTGCGGTCAGCACCGTTTCGGTCTGTTCCCCGTTTTTCTCCATGATTTTCAGCCAGCAGACGTATTGCTTTGTCCGCTGGTTGTACAGGATATGAGGCCGGTCCATCATGCTGGCGGGGTGCAGGGGGGATTGCTCGTCTGTTTCATCCGGCGGGATGATCAGCCCGCAGTCTTCCCAATTATACAAGTCGTTGGAACAGTAGCAGCGCACGCCCCAGTGCCAGATGCCGTTTTTCCCATCCGTTTTTTCTTTGTTCTCGCCATACCAATAATAGCAGCCATCCGAGACCAGAATACTGCCGCCGTGGGCCTGGATGGGCTTGCCATTGGTATCCAGCCATTCCTGACCGGGATAAAACGCACGCTGCATGGAAAGAATCTCCTTTTTTGAAAAGGCCGCCGTCCAATACGGGCGGCGGCACTGAGTTGATCAGAGGCAGCCTCTGATGATGTGTAAATGATTACTCCGTCACGAACTTCAGGGTCTGTTCGATGGCACCGAAGGGCTGCACATCGTCCACCTTGTAGTTCAGCACCATATCGGCGGCGTAGCCTTCGGTGGTCAGATCGCCGGCGTTTTCAAAGTGCAGGATGAAGGAATAGGTGGTCATATCGATTTCATAGGTGCCCTTGTCCACATCCATCTGGTTGCCCATGAAGTCGGCATACAGCTGCACGGTGTTGTCGCTCAGCAGGTTGCAGATGAAGTCGGCGTTGGTTCCTTCCATGCCGGGCACGGGGATCTCGCCCTTCAGGGCGTAAGCCACTTCGACGGGCTTCACTTCCGCCAGGGTCACTTCGTCGCCTTCGGTAGACACGTAGGTGTAGGTGCCGTCCTCGTTCTTGGTCACGGTGGCGCCGGGATCGCCCTCGGAGTCGGGGGTCAGGGTGATGACGGACTGATCCTCATTCATGGCGTAGGTGCCTTCCACAAACAGCACCACCAGGTCGTCATACTTTCCGTTGACCTTCAGCTCCAGGGTGGCGGTGTCGTCGTCGGGGTCCACCAGGGACAGGAAGGCCACGGCGGGTTCGCCGGCGTACTGGGCGGCAAACTTGCTGTTTTCGGGATCGGTATCCAGGTTCATTGCGCAGTTTTGGCCGCCGATGCCGGTGATGGCAGCCATGTCGTTGTAGATGTGCTCAGCGTCCATGGCGCAGCGATCCAATTCATTGCCGTCGAAATCATAGAAGACGATTGTGAAGGGGGCGGTGCCTTCGGTCAGGGTGCCCGCTTCGCTGGCAGGGCGATCCATGGCCACGTTATAAGCCCGCTCCTCGGCGATCACTTCGTAGGTGCCGTCGAAGCAGATCTGATCCATGCACATGCCCGCGTGGAACACCTTGCCCAGTCCGGGGATTTCATCATAGAAATGGAAATAGTAATTCATGAACATGCCGCTAACGTCATAACCGTAGGAATAATAAGTGTTCGCCAGGTTCGGCACGTCCTCGGCCACGGCGAAGGATACCAGAGACAGGCACAGCGCAAGGCTGAGCACCAGAGCGACGATTTTCTTCAACATAACATGATCCTCCTCATCGTATTCGGGGAAAGCGGGATGCCTTCCCCTTACTGATGCCATTATGCCACATCGGCTTCAAAAAAATATGGTAACTGTTTAGTCAGGATATTACAGTATTAATTCTCTTGCCTATCGACTCCATTCAACCTGCTTTCTGATCAAATCCATTTGCAGAACTATCTGTAGATTCCTGAACAGTTTCATTTGGTCTCTTCTTGGGGAGTCC
>JAFUFC010000073.1 GCA_017470095.1 Clostridia bacterium
CCATGCCCATCGAAAGCGCCACGTTGCTGCCGATGGCCATGACCACGGGAGTGGTGACCAGGCCCAGCATGATCAGCGTTAGGGCGAAGGAGGGAGAATACAAAACGCCTTTGTAGGTTTTTTTGTACACCAGCGCGATCAAGATGCCGGCAATCAGCGCTTCAATCAGGGCGATAACCACGTTGAAGGGAGTAAAATTGCTCAGCTGATTGGCGAACCAATCGGCGAAGGTGGACCCGTTGGCGATGTCGTTGAAGGTCAGGTTGCCGTTGGTGGCGGTCAAGAGAGAGAATGCGTTCATGGTTCATCGTCCTCCTGTATTTTCCATTTCATTATAGTACACGCATTTGGTCGTTTCGTCAATCCGCAGGCTGCGGCGGACGCTCGCCAAAGTAGTAGATCATTTGGCTGTTGCTCAGTCCGAACTGCTCCTGCACATAGCCCCACAGGTAGTAGGGGCGCTTGTTCATGGTGTTCTTCATGCGGTTCACGCGCTGCTGCCAGTAGCGCATGTAGCCGTCGGAGGTGGTGGGGGATTCGGAGTTGATGGTGGGTTCTTTGTAGGGAGCCCACCGGGCGTAGTGGCGGGGCAGTTCAGGATAGATGGCGGCGGTGCACTGATCCAGCATATCGATCATCACTTCACTGGTCAGCGTTTGATAGATCACGCCCAGGCGGGTCAGGAACTGGTCCCTGATCTCGTTTGATTCGATCATCTTGCGGAAGATGGTGTTGTTGATGTTCTGCTGGCCCATGCCGCTGGTTTTCAGGTAGGATTTGGGGCTGTTGAACTGGGAGTTGAACAGGCCGTAATCCAAGTCGAACATCAGGCACTTCCACTTGCCACCGGGCAGCTTGTAGAACATGATGTTGCCGGGGTCGCTGTCACCAAAGAACATTTTGATGGCGTACCAGTCGATATAGCTGTCCACGTCGATATGGTCGTAAATGTACTGCAAATCTTCGGCCTTGCTGTTGGGCTTGAGATCGGCGATTTTTTTCAGCATGGCCCGGTATTCGCTGTTGCTGCCCTGTACGGGGCTCCAGCCGGCCCGGAGGATGGTCATATTCTCGTAGATATCCTTGTCCTTTTCCAGGTCCAGGCCCTCGTGCTGGGCGATGGAGAAGCGGTCCTTCCGTTCCCGCATGTTGTAATGGCCCCAGTATTCGCCGTTCAAGTACACCACCACGGGCTTCCAATCCAGGGTCAGAACGGGGGAGTTCAGGTATTTGTCGATCAATCGGGTCTGTACGCCGTCGGCCACCCGGGTCCACACGTTGTCGTTGCCCGAATTGCGCAGGGTGAAGGATTTATAGTAGGTGTAATCCCGATGGTCGAACAAAGGATAGTTGAAATACTTTTCTCCGTAAGCGGCCTGGGCCCGCACTTTGAAGGACTTTTGCGGCATATCCAGGCTGTAGTCGCCCATCAGGTCCATCTTGATGCCTTGGGAGATGTAGGCCCGCTTGGTATTCTGGCTGAAAATTTCCACAAAGCCTGGCCGGTCATCCTTGCCGTAGGTGCGGTACAAGGGCGTTTTGAAGGGCAGCTTGGATTTATTCACTACGCCATCGGGCGTTTTTTCCAGATCCGGCGCGTCGGACATCAGGCCGTTCACCGTGTTCCACAGTTCGTTCGGTTCGCACACCAGGCTTACCACGTCCAGGGAATGGTAGGTGTTCATGATGTAGGTGGCGGTCACCGTTTCGGAGGGTTGCAAGCCGTACTGGAAGGCCCGCACCCGGAGAACCGCGTTGTTTTCCTCAACGCGCAATTCCTGCCCGGGGGTGTACACGAAGCTGTTGTCAATGGTGGGGATGGAGCCGTCCACAGTGTAGCGGATGGTGGCGCTGGGGTCGGGGCAGTCCATGGTGAGGATCAGGTAACCGGTGTACAACCCGCTGGGGGCGCTGAGGGTGGGCTTGGATGTGAAGCCATAGAAGCCGCTGCCGTTGGCTGCCCCGGGGGTCGGCGCGTCATAATAAAAAAAGCCGTTGCTCCCCAGCGTCCGCCCGTAGGAAATATCGGTGGGGATTTCCGGCATGAACAGCCGATCGATCACCCGGCCAGTGGCGTCGGCCAGGGTGATCATCTCGCTCCCGGCCCGCTTTAAACCAAAGCTGGCCCGCAGCCGGGCCACATTGGTGTTGGCGCCCATGAATTTATCGCACAGGATCACCTTGTATTCCCCGGGAGAAATGGACGTCCCCTGGGGGAACGTCCATTTTCTGGGCCAATTGATATTATCGCTCAGCCCCCAGCCCGACAAATCCCAGGTTTGGGCAGAGGAATTATAGATTTCGATAAAATCCGACGGGTTAAAGTCGGGAAAGGCCTTCACCACGTTGGAGGAGGACATGATTTCGGAAATATACACGCCTGTGGTGTTGATGGCCCGCAGGTACTGGTCCGCCCGGTTGGCCCCGGTTTGATTGTTGGGTGCGCCGGGGGTGGGCAGGGTGTAGATACGCCAGGAACGGGTTTCCGGGTCGCGGCCGTAGCTCATATCCCTACCCACGTTGCTGACCGTCACCCGGTCGATCAGTTCGCCGGTGATGGTGGAAAGCACCAGGGTCTCTTCTTCGTTGTTGATGCCGAAGTTGGTGTGGGGGTAGCGGGTGCTTTCTTCAATCTTGTTTTTCCCGGAGCAGAACACGATGTAATACCCGTTGGCCGGGATTACTGCGTCCTCAGGGAAGGTCCACTTAAGGGGTTTGGTTTCATCGTCGGAGAGGGCGAAGTTTTTGAGGTTGATGTTCTTGTCTCCGGCGTTGTAAAGCTCGACCCAGTCGCTCAATTCGTCATCCTCATCCCGCAGTCCGGACCGGGGCGTGGGCACCACTTCATTGATCATCAGCACATCGGGCTCCACCGTGTACTGGGCGATGTAGGTGTCGTGGCCCTCGAAGGTGTTGGGGAAGCCGGGGGAATAATCGTCGGTCTTTTCCCAAGCGCCGTTCTCCAGGCGGATGTAGCTTTCATCGGCGTTCAACGTGGGAATGTTCACCACGTCGATAGACACGCCGGAAGCGTCAAAGAGGTATACCGCGTCTTTCAGCGAGGACAGGCCAAACTTGGCGTGGAAGGCGCCGTGGGGGTCGTCCTTGTTCACCTTGTCGCAGAACACGATCACCCGTCCGTGGGCGGACAGCGTGACTGCGGGGAACAGGAATTTAATCCGGTCGCTGCGGTCGCTCAGGCCTACGCCGGTCAAATCCATGGGCTCGTCCAGGGAATTATAGATTTCTACCCAATCCCCGAATTTGCCGTTTTCATCGGGCAGGGCGGACACGTTGTCCGTCATCACTTCGCTGAGGATCAGCCCCGCGTGGGTGGACATATGCCCGGAAGCGGACACGTTCACTGCCTTGGGAACGGGGATTTTGGGCATGATTAGCACAAACAGCGCCAGGATGGCGGCCAGTACCGCCAGCATCAATACACGGGTGTCCTTCTGCTTTTTCCGTTTGCGCCGGTTGTTTCGGTTGGAAGATGGCAAATCCATTTCCTCCTTTCGCGGAGAACATACATTGTTATTATAGCATAAAACCATGGGATGAAAAAGCCCCTTTTTCATCCTGCCGGATTTTGGACCGTTTTCCGGCGGATGAGCGCTTTTACGGGTTCACCCAGCTTAAGCGGGGAATCAGGGCCAGAAACGCTTCTTCCTCCGCCTGGGGAGCGTAGACGGCGTAGGATGCGCTTTCATCGGAGAAATACAGGCAAAAGGCGCTGCCTCGGCTGGCCAGCATGGCGGGCAGATTCAGCACCGTCAAATCGCTGCGCAGCACGATGTCCAGATCTTTGTGCAGGATCAGGGGGGCGGCGGTTGCAGGCCGCACGGCGGAGATGGTCACGCCGTTGTAGCTGAGGGTTACAAGTCTTGCCACGCCGCCGTCGTGGGCGGTATTCACCCCTTGCCCGTTGGGGGCGAATCCTTCCAGCGCTGGCAGCCGGTTTTCAAACATCCGGGCCAGGGCGGCAGCGTCGTTCATGGTGGCGGCCTGCATCCGGGTGACGGGAGCAATGTCCTCTTGCACGATGTAGCCTTCCTCCTGGTTGCTGCCGGGGGATTGCAGCAGCACGGCGGCCAAATAAATCAGGGCGGCGGCGATCAGCGTCAGGATCAGGCTGCCCACATGGCCCAGGAACCGTTTAAACCTTCCGTTTTCCGCCATGTCGCTTTCCTTTCTTTGGGTTTTTCCGCTTTTCCCATTCCTGCCCGGCTACGCAGCCGATGAGGGACAGGAGGATGCATAAAAGGCCCATACCCGGGCTTTCATAGACTGGCAGGATCATTAGCGTCCCACCGATGGGGAGGCACCCCGCAAAGGGATGCACGCCGCCTTGGCCTGCCCAGAAGGGCGCCGCCAATGCGCATAGGGGCAGCACGGCATACAAATGAATCAGATACAGGAGAACGCCCCCGTCCCCTTCCATGCGCGTGAACAGAAAGGGAATTCCTTGCAGGGCCAGGGAACAGAGCACCAGTGCCGCAAACCGAAACAGGGGCACCGAAACCCTCCCTTGCTTGCCCACGCTTCCCTTCCTCCTCCAGCTTGCTCGATTTGCTTCGTCATTATAGCATAATCCACCCGATGGATACAAGAAAAAAGGACAATATTGTTACATACTTTTTACATTCCTTGCATAAAGGCTGAGATAGGCATTGTCTCCATAAATAGGATATCCCATTTCTCTAAAATGTTACAATTTCTTTTCAAATTTATGTGGAATTTCGGCAAACGGTATGATATAATCAGAAACGGCAAAGGTTCTTTGCCAGGATTTTTTTCTGAGGAGGAATTTTCTTGGATATCCCCATAGGCGGGCTGTTGCTGCTGCAAATTGTGCTGATCGCAATTAACGCTTTTTTTGCTGCGGCGGAAATTGCCGTGGTGTCCCTGAGTGAAACCAAGCTGCGCCACCAGGCGGAAGGCGGCGATAAAAAGGCGCAGAAACTGCTGGATATGGTGTTGGAGCCCGCGGGCTTCCTGTCCACCATCCAGGTGGCCATCACCCTGGCCGGGTTCCTGGGCAGCGCCTTCGCCGCCGATCATTTCGCCGGGCCCCTGGCCGATTGGCTGGTGGGGCTGGGCTTCACGGCCCTGTCCCGGAGCGCGGTGAACACTGTGTGCGTAGTGCTGATCACGCTGGTGCTTTCCTATTTTACCCTGATCTTTGGGGAACTGGTGCCCAAGCGGGTAGCCATGAAAAAGCCGGAAGGCGTGGCCCGGGCGGTATGCGGCGTGATTGGCGCGGTGAACACGGTGGCCAAGCCCATTGTGTGGCTGCTGACCAAGTCGGTGAACGGCGTGCTGCTTTTGTTCGGCATTGATCCTGCCGCCGAGGAAGAACAGGTGACGGAAGAGGAAATTCGCCTGATGGTGGATGCCGGAGAGGAGAAGGGCGCCATCGAAGGCGATGAGCGGGACATGATCGAAAACATCTTTGAATTCAACAACATGACCGCTGCTGACTGCATGACCCACCGCACCGACGTGACCGCCCTGCAGGTGGACGCGGGCAACCGGGAAATCATGCGCGCCATCACCGAAAGCGGCCTGAGCCGGTTCCCGGTGTACGGCGAGGATTTGGATGACGTGCTGGGCACCGTCACCACCCGGGATTACCTGTTGGCGCTTTCCACCGGCGGCAAGAAAACCCTGCGGCAGATCCTGCGTCCCGCCTATTTTGTGCCAGAATCGGTGCGCACGGATGTGCTGTTTCGGGACATGCAGAAGAAAAAGACCCACATTGCCATCGTAGTGGATGAATACGGCGGAACCAGCGGGTTGATCACTATGGAGGATCTGCTGGAAGAAATCGTGGGCAATATCTACGATGAATACGATCCGCCCTTGCCCCAGGATATTCAGAAAACGGGGGACAACCAATACCGGATCGCCGGGGGCGTGAGCCTGGAAACGCTCAATGAGACATTGCATCTGCGCCTGCCCACCGATCGAGGCTATGAATCCCTGGGCGGGCTCATTTACAGCCGCCTGGCCACCATCCCCAAGGATGGCACCCACCCGGTGGTGGAATGCTGCGGCGTGCGCATCCGGGCGGAAGAAATCATTGACAGGCGGGTGGAATGGGCCACCATGACCATCCTGCCTGCGACAAAGGAAGAAAAGAAGGAGGAATGAAATGATGAAACGGCTGGTTTTGACGCTGATGGCGGTGTGCCTTTGCTTTGCGATGACCTGCAGCGCCCTGGCCGCGCCAGCCCGGGATATCCAGCAAGCGGATATCGAAGTGGATCCCGGCATGAAAATGCTGGCGGAAACGGTGCTGGGCGCGGCTGTGTTTACCCGCACCACGGGACTGGAAGCGGGCATGATTCCCTCCCCGGCGCTGGTGGAATCTGCCTTCGCGCTGGGACTGTATAACCTGTCCCTGCCCCATGATGGAGCGGATCTGTTGGAAAACAAGCCCACTCTGTCCAGCCAGGAAATCCAGGACCTGTATGGGCTTCTGTTTGTGTCCGGCGGCTATGCGCTGCCTCAGGTGCCTTCCGTGGCTGGGGTGACCCGGGTAAACGATGGGTTGACCTTTGATTTGTCCATTTTGCAGGACGCGCCTATGATCGGCGTGTATATTTATTCCGCCGTGGTGGATGAAGCATCCGGCGGTGCGGATGCCGACGCGGCGGATCCCACCATTGAACTGATGGCCGATCTGTATTCTTATTACGGCGATTTCAGCACCGACGCTTATGATCTGCCGGAGGATGCGCTTACTTGGCTGTGCAACGCCGAGATCGCCCTCAAGCCCGCGCCGGATACGGCTTACGGCTACCGGGTGGAACGGTTTGCCTTGTCCGACGGGTATGAGGACGGCATGCTGTCCGAATGGCAGGATGTTGAAAACACGGCCTATGAATATTCCGTCAATCTGCCCGCCATTCTGGGCCTGGCGGAGGATGACCCGGCCCACTGGGCCTGGCAGACCGCCGACGGCTCCGCCACGGTGCGCATCGACGTGGAAAACCAGAACCACACCGCTGACCAGGTGATGGCCTTGTGGCTTTCATCACATCCGGGGCGGGAAGTGATGCAGCAGACAGAATTCAACACTTTCTATTCCACCGGCGAGGGCGCTTATGACTTGTGGATCATTTCCAGCGATCTGCCGGTGCTGTATCACCTGAGCATGCAGTTTCCTCCGGAGCGGCAGGCGGAATATACCCTGTACAGTGAATTTATCCGCAATTCCATGATCGTGTGGGGGATTTCCAATGGTTGAGAAACGAGCGGCCGGGCTGGCCCTTTTGCTGGCGCTGGCCTTGCTTTTGGGCGGGTGCGGCGCTTCGGCGTCTCCTGCCCCAACGGAAGCGCCGATCGGGACGGAAGCGCCGCCTGCGGTCGCTGAGCCGGTCGTATCGGTATCGGCAGGGGGACTGGCGGTGGCGGCCCAGGAGGGAGAAATCTATTTCCCTTCCGAGGAGCAGTGGAGCTACCATTTCGTGTATTCGTATCCCCATTTGCTGGGGGAGGATTACGTGTCCGCCGCCATCAATGATACCTATCAAATGGCCCTGGATGAGATGCTCCAGTTGGTGCTGCCCATGTTCGCCAACGCGGACACCATGCAGTTTGACGGCCAGAACGAAGTGAGCCACGATTTTTACGTTACCTGTAATAACGACCGGCTGCTTTCCATTGTGCAAAATCGCCGCCAAACCATGGGGGAGGAGGGCGTGACGCTGGCCATCGAACCGCTGACCTTCGACGTCAGCGGGGAATACCAGGGCGATACGCTGACTTTGCGTGGCTGCATCCTGGCTGATGTGGGCGATACGCCGGTGGATGAAATGACCGTCGAAGCCTATCCCCAGGCGGCCAAGCTGATCGCCGGGTCCTCCGAGTCCATTTCGGAAGCGGTGGCCCAGCACCTGTACCCCGAATTTGTGAAATTGCAGGAAGCGGGCATTGCCCGCGGCGACGTGGATGAAGAGGATTTTCTATGGGAATTTGCTCCCGCCGCCAATTTCTATGTGGATGAGGAAGGCCGTGTGGTGTTCTTCTTCCCGCCGGCCCTGCTGGCGGAGCCTTCCTTCGATGTGCCCACCTTCCCATTCACGGCGGCGGAATTGGAAAATCTTTTGTGATATGCCTTTGACCGGCATAAAAAACAGCGGATGCCGCTTCAATCGGGCATCCGCTATTTTTTTGTGATTGTTTTATTCGGAATCTTCCACATATTCCGCGATATCGCTCAAGGTGCAGCGCAGCACGGCGCAGAGCTTATCGAGCGTTTTAGTTTCCATGTTTTCATTGGCTTTCAGCCGGCGGATGGTCTTGCTGTCGATGCCGCATTTTTCCCGCAGCTGGTAGGTGGAAACGTGCTGCTTTTCCATGGTTTCCCACAGCCGGTCGAAACGGATCATAACACTTCCTCCTGCTTGACTTTTTCTTATTATGGGGGTTATAATCTCCCTAATTAAGGGGATATAATCCCCATAACAAGAAAGAGTGAGGAAGGCATGACGCTGTATTGGGAAATTCTTTTGCATCTATGGAAATGTCAAGGTACAGATACACTTTGTGAAGATCCAGAAGCCATTGTAGGCAATGTTTGTTATCAAGCAATGAAAAAAATCCAGACAATCATACGGGACGATTGTCTGGATGATCCGGAATGCTTTCGCCGAATGGAGGATATTGTGCGGGTATTTGAAGAAATGGGAAGCGATGGCGGAAGTCGCCACGATTTCGGGTGATTACACTGTGTCGGGTGGACATTGAAGGTTTGACGGGATTTTGATCGGTTGCCCATTTGCTTTCTTGGAAGGAGCGCAGGGGGAGCCGTTCTTTGAGTTCAAAGGACGGTTCCCCCTGCTGTTTCTTTTTGTGCAGCGGTACGCTGCCATTTTTTACAGTTTGTATGGTCCGCAGGATGGGCTCCAGGGGCCGATGATCCCTTGTGGGGGCGTCAGGGGCGAAGCACCAGACTTACAGCTTCATTTCCCCATTGACGATGCGGCGGCCGCTTTGGCGGCTGAAGAGCATGATGTTGTCGCCGGAGAAATTCAGGCGCACCTGCTGGCCGATCTTGTAGACCACGCCGCCAAACACCACGGCGGTGAGAAGATAGTTGCCCACTTTAATTTTCAGCGTGGTTTCCATACCGGTGGGCATGGCGCTGAACACTTCGCCGGTGATGGCGCCATCCTCGCAGATGTGCACAAATTCGGGGCGCACACCCAGGACGAAATCTTCCCTGGTGGCGGCGGGGCGGTTTTCGGTTTCCGGTTCTTCCACCCGGGCGATATGGTAGGGGAAAGGCAGGTCCTTATTGGTTTTTTCCACATAGCCGGGCTGCTTGGCTGCTGCTTCTGCCTTGGCCTTGGCTTCGGCCTGCTGCTTGTCATCTTGGGCATACCAATCGGCGATTTTCAAGCCGCCGTTGGGGGTGAAGCTTCCCTGAACGCCATCCAGGAAGGAGAGCTTCACGGCATCGCCTTCCTGCTTGCCGCTGGCTTCAATGAAGTTGACGGCGGGATTGCCCACGAAGTCCGCCACGAACAGGTTGTTGGGCTTGTTGTAGACGGTCAGGGGCTCATCATACTGCTGCAATCTTCCGTTGTCAATCAGGCAGATGCGGGTGGCCAGGGTCATGGCCTCCATCTGATCGTGGGTTACGTACACGAAGGTGGACCCGGTGGACAAATGCAGCCGCTGCAATTCGGAGCGCATCTCCAATCTCAGCTTGGCGTCCAGGTTGGAAAGCGGTTCATCCATGAACAGCACCCGAGGCCCCGGAGCCAGGGTGCGGGCGATGGCCACGCGCTGCTGCTGGCCGCCGGACAGTTCGCTGGGATACCGGTCCATGAACGGGCCTATCTTTACGATGGCGCTGACCCGATCGACAGCCCGCTTGATTTCTTCCTTGGTCAGCTTCCGGGCCGGGGCCTTGCCACTTTCATCCCGCACCACTTCGCCTTTTTCATTGACGGCGGCGCCGGACTCATTGATGTTGCTCAGGCCGAAGGCGATGTTCTGGTACACCGTCATGTTGGGCCACAGGGCGTAGTTCTGGAACAGGAAGCCCACGCGGCGCTTGTTTGGGGGCACGTTGATGCCCAATTCGCTGTCAAACATGGGCACGCCGTCAATGGTGATGCGGCCTTCGGTAGGTGTTTCCAAGCCGGCGATCATGCGCAGAGTGGTGGTTTTGCCGCAGCCAGAGGGGCCCAGCAGGGTGACAAACGCGTTATCTTCAATCACCAGATCCAGGTGTTCCACGGCATAGTAGCCGCCCCAGCGCTTGGTGACATCATGCAGTTCAATTCTTGCCATGGTTCATTTCCTCCCACATCACTTGCCGCCGCCGATGCCCGAATCCAGGCTGGCGCCGGTCAGTTTATTCACGAGCGTATTGAAAACCAGGATGAGCACGATCAGAATCAGGTTGATGCCGCTGGAGAAAGCGTACAGGCCCATTTCATCAAAGTAGCCCAGCATGGTGGTGATGATTTTGCCCTGGCCGCACAGCAGCATGAACAGGGTCAATTCGCGCAGGCACGTCATGAACGGCAGAAGGAAGCCGCTGATAATGGACGTTTTTTGAATGGGAATGATGATGCGCGTCATTCGTTTCCACCAGGGGATATCCTGGATGATGGCTGCTTCTTCGATTTCGCCGGAAAGCTGCATCATGGAGTTCAGGGCGCTGCGGCTGGCGAAGGGAATGTACTTCACCGTACGGGCCAGCACCAGCAGGAGGAAGGTGTTGTAAATGCCCACATTGGAGCCAAATACGAAGAAAGCTACGCCCACGGCCAGGGAAGGCATCAGGTAAGGCAGGAAGGCCATGTTGTTCACGTAAGCGGCCCATTTGCTGCGGCGGTTTTTGCTGACGCAGTAGCCAATCAGCGTACCAATGGTGCCGGCAGCCAAGGCACAGAGCACTGCCACGATCAGGGTGCCGCCAAAGGCGTTCCAGATCTCACTGTTATACAGAATGCCCTTCTGGCCGTACATGCCGTTTTCCGTCACGTTCTCTGCTGTCATCCACCATTTGGTGGTCATGTGCCCGGCGATGCCATGGGTGAGGAAGGAATAGTCGCCAGGGTTGGGCAGGAAGGTTTCGATGGCGAAGAGGATGATGGGCAGAATGCCGGTGGCCAGCGTGGTGATGAGGAAAATGACGGCCAGGATATATTTTCCCGCTCGCAGGTTCACCACGCTGCTTTGGCCGGATTTGCCGGTGACGGTGGTGAAATTCTTACGGCCGGAGGTGGTGCGCTGGTTCACGATCAGGATCAGGAAACCAAAGAGCATCATGATCACAGCCAGGATGCTGGCCTGCCCAGCGCGGTTGGAGCTCATGCCTACGTATTGGGTGGACAAGGTGCTCAGCTTCAGGTAATGGGGAATGGGGTAGGAGCCCATGGCGCTGGAGAACACCAGCAAGATGGTGCTCAGAATTGCGGGCTTGACCAGCGGCATGGTGACCCGCAGGAAGGTCTTCCACCGGGGCGTGTTCAGAATGGTGGCCGCTTCCTCCAGGTTGGCGTCCATGTTGCGGAAAATGCCGCCAATGAGGATGTAGGCGAAAGGCGCGTAATGCAGCGCCAGCACCACCGATACCGGGAACAGGCCCTGGCACCACCACAGCGGCATGCGAATGCCAAATACGGAGGTGAGCAGGCCGTCGTTGCCGCCGGTGACGGCATTGCTGTTGAACAAATTCTGCCACATAACGGCCAAGGTCCACTGGGGCATGATATACGGGAAAATGAAAATGGAGCTCAGATATTTTTTGAATTTCAGGTTGGTCCGAGTAACCAGATAGGCAAAAATGCCGCCGTAGAGGATGGCCCCGAAGCAGGCAAAGATGCTGATGAGTACAGAATTCAGCAGCGGCGTAATCAGGTAAATGGAGGCTACGGACCGGGTGACGCGTTCACGGCCCACACGGGTGGTGATGGTATCACCCAGCAAGTTGGTCCAGTTATAAGCGGTATAGGTGCCACCCAGCGCCTGGAATTGGGCGTCTGCGGCGTTGGAATTGGTGGTATCAATGCTGCCGGGATGCAGCTTTACCGTATCTTGCAGAATGGTGACCATGGGGAAAATGGTGGTCACCGTCAGAATGATGCCCAGCACCAGCAGAATGGCGTTTTGGGGCTTGGAAATGTAGGTCCATACCCCGTTCATTTTCCTGCGGAAGCTGCTCGGCTTGGGGGATGCGAAGGTAGACATGCCTTTCCTCCCTTTCAGGGTGTAGTATCAGCGTGGGGTAACAAGGAAAGGGGCGGCGGCCGGACAGAAGCCGACACACCGCCCGCATCGTCAATGAGGGTTCGTGATGAAACGATTGATTTACTTGCTGCTGACGATACCGTCGATCCAGTCGCTCATGGTGCCGGACACGGAAGCGCAATAGGCGGGATCTTCCACAACCAGTTTGCCATCGTTCAGCCACCAATCGTAGCCGCGGTCGTTCTTAGCGTCAAAGGTGTTCACGCCGTCCACATAGCCGTCTTTGCTGTGGTCCTGCATGCAGGCGGGCACGGGAGCATAGCCGCCCATGTCCTTGCCCCAAGCCTTGAAACCATCCTGAGTGGTGGTCATGAAGGCGATGATGGCGCAGGCAGTCCAGGGCAGGGGGCTGCTCTTGGTCAGCATCAGGTAATGCTTGTAAGCATAGCCGCCGATACCGGTGTAATCATCCTGATAGGCCGCCACGGTGACGTTGTTGACGGAGGATTCAGCGGTTTCTTCTACGCTGCGCAGCTTGGAATACACAAGCAGGCCGGACTGGTCCACAGCGGAGGTGGTCACCAGGGTGTTGCAGATGGGGCCGTCGTCGGTCATTTCATTGTACTTTTCGCACCACAGATACACCCAAGCCAGGCCATAGTTGGCGTTTTCGGCGGTCAGGCCCAGTTCGGCGGCATCCTGCTTCATGTCTTCGATCAGGGCGTCGTCATCGGCATTCTTGCCGGCCCAAGCTTCGTAAGCTTCCTTGGCCAGATTGGCGTACTTTTCATTGGTCATCATGTACAGGAAGTTCTTACCGACCAATTCGCTGTTAACGCCCATGAACAGGGGAGCCTGGCCCTCAGCCACGAAATCCCACATGTTGGTGAAGGTAGCTTCGCCCAGGTTGTTGAACATAAACACCTTGTTCAGGGTCTGCAGAGCCAGGGGGTATTCATTGTTTTCCCGGGCCAGACCTTCAGCTTCGGTCCAATCCTTGGGAACGAAGTTCAGCAGCACGCCGGTATCCAGCATTTTGCTCTGGATCTGGTTGCCGTCCTGAATCAGCGTCATGGACATGACGTGGTTGGCGCCGTTCACATCTTCGGTCAGCTGATCGAAAATCTTGTTTTCTTTGGGCTGCTGCCAATCCCAGTTCAGGGTGTAGGAGGGATCGATCTGCTGAAGCGCTTCAACGAAGAGCGGCAGAGCGGATTTGCCACGGCTGGAATTGCCCACGGCGTAGAAGTCTTTGCCGTTGGATTCTTCGATGGCTTTTTTGAACAATTCTTCCAGGGTCATGGTTTGAGCCTGGGCGATGACATCCGCAACAGATTCTTCCGCCGTAGCGAAAGAGCATGCAGACAGCACCAGAACCAGAGCCAGCGCGAACGCGAGGATCTTTTTCATGGAAACATTCTTCCTTTCTAAATATATGGTTGGCATTTGGCCACCTTTTACATTTATTATACTACCGAAGATGGGATTGTCAAGGGATTTCGTGGAGGATACAGTGAAAAAACTTATCCAGGATGGACACTGGGTCAAAAATGAGGAAGCAATGTGCTTGCTTCCTCCCAATGGATGATTATTCTTCCTTAGCCTTGGGTTTGCGAGCCCGGGTGGTCTTTTTTTCAGCGGGCTTTTCTTCTGCGGAGACGGGTTCAGCCTTGGGTTTGCGGCCCCGGGGCTTCTTTGCCGGGGCGGGCGCTTCTTCCGCGGCGACGGCTTCGGCCTTGGGCTTGCGGGCCCGAGTGGTTTTCTTTTCCACGGGTTTTTCTTCTGCGGAGACGGGTTCAGCCTTGGGCTTGCGGGCCCGGGGCTTCTTTACCGGGGCGGGCGCTTCAACGGGCGTTTCCTCCACCGGGGCTTCTTCCACCGGGGCTTCTTCCACCGGGGCTTCTTCCGCCGGGGTTTCGGCGGGATGGGCCAGCATATCCCGGTACAGGCTCAGGTACATTTCAGCGCTGTGGCTCCAGGAATAATCGTCGGTCATGCCGCGGTGCTGCAGCATATGCCAAATATCCTTCTGATCCCAGTAGAAGTACAAAGCCCGGCGCAGCACATAGAGCATATCATGGGCATTGTAATTGAAGAAAGTGAAACCGTTGCCGGCGCCGTTGGCCTCGTTGTAGGAGAGCACGGTGTCCCGCAATCCGCCGGTCTCGCGCACCACAGGCAGGGTGCCGTAACGCAGGGAGATCATCTGGCTCAGGCCGCAGGGCTCAAACTGGCTGGGCATGAGGAAGATATCGGCGCCTGCGTAAATGCGGTGGGACAGGGGGCCATCCATCCTAAAGCGGGCGGCTACCCGGCCGGGATAGCGCTGCTCGGCCCAGCTGAACAGGTTCACGTACTTGGCGTCGCCCATGCCCAGCACCACCAATTGCAGGTTTTCGCTCATAATTTCGCTGATCACCCGATCCACCAGATCCAAGCCCTTCTGATTGCTCAGGCGGCTGATGATGGCCACGATGGGGGTGTTGGGGTCCTGGTTCAGGCCCAATTCTTCCTGCAAGGCCCGTTTGCACTCGGCTTTTCCGGTCAGGTCGTCGGCGGTGTAGCGCGCGGGGATCAGGGGATCATTTTCCGGGTCGTATTCCTTCACGTCGATGCCGTTGATCACGCCGGAGAGATGCTCGTGCTTAGCGCGGAGCAGGCCGTCCATCCGTTCGCCGTAATAGGCGGTCTGGATTTCTTCAGCATAGGAGGGGCTGACGGTGGTGATTTCATCGGCGTATACCAGGCCAGCCTTCATGAAGTTGGCGCAGCCGTAGCATTCCAGCTTGTCGTTGGTGAAATATTCATCGCCCAGGCCGAGGATGCCCTGGACTTCAGGAATGCCGAAGATGCCCTGATATTGCAGGTTATGGATGGTGAACACCGTGCGGATCTCGGCAAAGAAGGGCAAATGACCGTACTGGATGCGCAGCAGGGCGGGCACCATGCCGCTTTGCCAGTCATGGGCGTGGATAATGTCCGGCTGGAATTGCAGCAGGGGCAGGGCGTTCAGCGCGGCGCGGCAGAAGAAGCCGAAGCGCTCGTATTCGTCGCCGCCCATGCCATAGATGTAGCTGCGGCCGAAATAATACTTGTTGTCCACAAAATAATAGGTCACGCCGTCCTTTTGCAGGCTTTCGATGCCACAGTACTGCTTGCGCCAGCCCAGCTCAATTTCAAAATCCAGCACGTGCTGCATCTGCTCCATGTATTCCTGGGGGATGGCGCTGTACAAGGGCACCATGACGCGCACGTCGTTGCCCTTCGCGGCCAGCACGGGGGCCAGCGCGCCCACCACGTCGGCCAGACCGCCGGTTTTCACAAAAGGCACGCATTCGGAAGCGGTAAACAGGATGTTCATAAAGCATTTTCCTCCATCGGTTCAAATGATCATGGCCGGTCAGCCCGGCAGGTATTACCTCCAAACAGGGAGGCGGGGGAACCGCTTTTCTTTTTGCGGCTCCCCCGTAGTATATTACACGGTCAAATCTTTTGCAAGCACAATCGGATAGGTGCGCGGCCCGATCAGGCGGGTGCGCCTCTGGATGGTGGTCTGCTTGTCCAGGATGCAGTGCTGGATTTCAGCGCCGGCTTCGATGATGCCGTCCTGCATGATGATGGAGTTTTGCACCACCGCGCCTTTTTCCACCCGGACACCCCGGAACAGGATGCTGTTTTCCACGATGCCTTCGATGATGCAGCCATCGGCGATGAGGGAATTCTTGGCCGTGCCGTTATGGAGATAACGGGTGGGCATTTCATCGCGCAGCTTGGTCAGCACAGGCCGGTCGGCGGAGAAGAGGCTGTTGCGGGTTTCGGAATTGAGCAATTCCATGGAGCAGTCGAAATAGCTCTGCACGCTGTCCAGCTGCCAGGCCCGGCCGGGATTTTCGTAGCCGTGCACGTTGAGGGTGCCGTCGTAAATGCCGTTCATGAGCAGATCGCGGGTCAAGTGATACTGGCCCCGGGACACGCTTTGGTCCACCAGGGTGATCAGCAGCTCCCGCCGGATGCACATGGTTTCCAGGTAAGTGCAGCTCAGACGGGGGATCGAGGGCTCGATTTCCAGGCCGGTTACCTTGCCGTCCGCTTCCACCTGGAGGTAGCGGCCCAGGCCGTTGCGGCGCACGCCGGGGTCTTTGGTGTACATGAGGGTGATGTCCGCGCCGGAAGCTTCGTGGGCGGCCACCAGATCGTCAAAGCGGGCGTTGAAGAGCATATGGGTATCGGTGATCACCACATAGCGCTCCTTGCTGCGGCGCAGGTAATGCAAATTGGAATGCAGCGCGTCCAGGAAGCCGGAATAAACGCCCACGTTGGCTTTGGTCAGGAACGGGGGCAGGAACACCAGGCCGCTGCGCTTGCCGTGCAAATCCCATTCACGGCCGGAGCCCAGATGGTCCATCAGGCTGTTGTAGTTTTTCTGCGCAATCACGCCCACGTTGCGGATGCCGCTGTTGACCATGGCGGAGAGGGGAAAGTCAATCAGGCGATACCGGCCGGCGATCGGCACGGCGGCCACGGCCCGGTTGGCCGTCAGTTCCCGGAGCTGGTCGTCCCTTTCTCCGGTATAAATGATGCCCATAATATTTTTCATAATGCTTCTCCCTCCATCAGTCTTCTGCGAATTGTTCGCCGGACTTGACTGTGGCCTGGGCAGGCACGTGCGCGCCCGGGCCTACCACGGCGATCAGACCGGTGTCTTCGCCCACGGCAGCGTTTTCGCCGATAACGGCGTTTTCAGCCACGATGGCGCGCTTGACCACCGCGCCGGGCATGATCACCGCGCCGGGCATGATCACGCTGTCGATCACGGTGGCGCCAGCTTCGATCCTGGCGGCGGAGGAGAGGATGGAATGCACCGTCTTGCCATAGACCTCCACGCCCTCGGTGATCAGGCAGTTTTCCACCTGCGCGGAAGCGGCGATGTACTGGGGCTGCAAGCCCAGGTTCCGGGCATAGATGCGGAATTTCTTGTCGTGCAGGTCAATTTCAGGCACATCGGCCAGCAGGTCCATATTGGCTTCCCACAGGCTCTCGATGGTGCCCACGTCCTTCCAATAATCGTTGAAGGAATAGGCCACCATCTTCTGGTTGTCAGCCAGCATGGCGGGAATGATATTTTTGCCAAAGTCGTTGGAGGAGTTGGGGTTGGCTTCATCCTCGGTCAGGTACTTGCGCAGCTTTTCCCAGGTGAACACATACACGCCCATCGACGCGTTATTGGACTTGGGATTCTTGGGCTTTTCCTCAAATTCGATGATGTTGTCTTCCTCGTCGGTGTTCATGATGCCAAAGCGGCTGGCTTCTTCCCAGGGCACCTGGCGCACGGCGATGGTGGCGTCGGCGTTGTGCTTTTCATGGTGGGCCACCATGGCGGCGTAGTCCATCTTATAAATATGATCGCCGGACAGGATGAGCACGTAATCAGGATTGTACTGGGAAATGAAGGCCAGGTTCTGGTAAATGGCGTTGGCCGTGCCTTTGTACCATTCGCCGGAAGCGCCGGTCTGGTAAGGGGGCAGCACGAAAACGCCGCCGTCCACCAAGTCCAGGTCCCAGGGCGCGCCGCTGGCGATGTAGGCGTTCAATTCCAGGGGTCGGTATTGGGTGAGCACGCCCACCACGTCGATGCCGGAGTTGGAGCAGTTAGACAGCGGGAAATCGATGATCCGGTATTTGCCGCCGTAGGGAACGGCGGGCTTTGCCATATTTTTCGTCAGGATGCCCAGACGGCTGCCCTGGCCTCCGGCCAGCAGCATGGCAACGCAGCGCTTTTTGCGAAGCATACGAAACAAATCCTCCTCGTACTGGTATATTGGGTTCTTTTGTATGGCGTGTGCGCGTCAGCGCACAAACGCACATATGATGCTATTCGACGTGCTGGATAATAATTCCTTCGATGGAAAAATATTTACCAGCCTATACATGAAAAACGGCATTATTTCGCCTTGACGTTGGCCTTACTGCGGGTTTTGGGTGTGGCGTTGGCCTTTTCCATGGCTTTTTCTTCCGCCAGCTGGCGGCGGCTGATCTTGCGCACTTTAAAGTACACGGTGGCCAGGGGAGGCACGCAGATCACGCAGGAATAGGGGTGATTTTCACAAGGCACCTTTTCAGCCCGGATGGGGGCGGCATTGTACTGGTTGCTGCCGGCGAATTCCGCCCGGTCGGAATTGAGAAGTTCAGTCAATTCACAGTCATACGGCACGCCGATGCGGTACTGGCCGTAGGGCTGGGGGGTGAAGTTGGTCACTGAAGCGATGGGCGTGTGCCGCCCGGCCATGCGCATGAAGCCCACGATGCTGCGGCTGTTGTCGTTCACCGCCAGCCAGGTAAAGCCGCTCCAGCTGTCGTCCTGCTTGTGCAGGGCCGGGGTTTCCCGGTACAGATGGTTCAGGGCCTTCACGTATTTTTGCATTTCCGGATGTTTTTCGTAGAGCAGCAGGAACCAATCCAGCTGATCATCATCCTTCCATTCGATGTAATGGCCAAATTCACTGCCCATAAACAGCAGCTTCTTCCCCGGATGGGCCATCGTGTAGCCGTACAGCGCCCGCAGCCCGGCAAACTTGCGCCAAATATCTCCCGGCTGCTTATCCAGCATGGAGTGCTTGCCGTGCACCACTTCATCGTGGGAGAAGGGCAGAATATAATTTTCGCTGAAGGCATACATGAGGGAGAAGGTCAGCTTATCGTGATGATAGCTGCGGTACACGGGATCCAGCTTAATATAGGAAAGCATGTCGTTCATCCAGCCCATGTTCCATTTAAAGCCAAAGCCCAGTCCGCCCTTGTCGGTGGGATGGGTGACGCCGGGGAAAGCGGTGGCCTCCTCCGCGATCATCATCACCCCGGGGCATTCCCGGTACACCGTCTCATTGAGCTGCTTGATGAAGGCGATGGCCTCCAAGTTTTCCCGGCCGCCGTCCTTGTTGGGCACCCACTGGCCCGGTTCCTTGGCAAAGTCGTGGTACAGCATGCAGGAGACCGCGTCGCACCGTAGGCCGTCAGCATGGTATTCTTTGCACCAGTACACAGCGTTGGACAAAAGGAAGGAACTCACTTCGCCCCGTCCGTAGTCAAACAGCATGGTGCCCCATTGGGGCATTTCGCCCCGCCGAGGGTCCTGGTGCTCGTAGCAGGGGGTGCCGTCAAAGCGGCGCAGGCCGATTTCGTCCCGTGGGAAGTGGGCGGGCACCCAGTCCAGGATCACGCCGATGCTGGCTTGGTGCAGCCTGTCCACAAAATCCCGGAATTGATCGGGCTGGCCGTAGCGGGCGGTGGGAGCGTAATAGCCCGTCACCTGGTAGCCCCAGCTGCCGTCGAAAGGATGCTCCATCACCGGCAGCAGTTCCACGTGGGTGTAGCCCATTTCCCGAATGTAAGGGATCAGCTGATCGGCCACTTCGCTGTAGGTGAGGATGCGCCCCTCTTCGCCCCGGCGCCAAGTGCCCAGGTGCATTTCATAAATGTTGATGGGGCTGTGATAGGGATCCCATTTTCCGCGGTTTTCGATCCATTTTTGGTCGTGCCACTTGTAATTTTCCAGCGAATGGAGCCGGCTGGCGTTGTGAGGCCGCAGCTCGCTTTCAAAGCCGTAAGGATCGGCCCGCAGGTGCCACTGGCCGTCATCGGCGCAAAGAACGGCGTATTTGTAGGCGCGCAGCTTCTCTTTCGCTTCCGGATAATTGAAGCGGTTGGGGTCGGCGTCGGGGGTAAACAGCTTGTCCGGCAATCGCAATTCCCAAATACCGTCAAACTGCTTTTGCATGGGGTAGGCGTTCACGTCCCAGGAGCAGAATTCCCCCACCAGGGAAACGGCCCGGGCGTTGGGCGCCCAGACGGAGAAATGCCATTTCATATCTCCCATTTCCTCCACAGGATGGGCGCCCAGAAAATTGTAAGCGTCAAAGCACTGTCCCGCGTGGAAACGGTTTCGCCTTTCTTCATTGGGCGGATTATACCACATGAATATGCTCAACCTCCTCCGGTTGAAATTGTCCTGAAAGCATTATAGCATGCCGGAAGGATTTTTTCCAGTTTTTTATTGCGCATTTTGGCGCACACTATGGAAAATTCCCTGTTATGATGGAGGATTTGTATGGAAAACGGCGTTTCTGCTGCTTCATTTGCCCGCCTGCGGCTGAACAAGGGACTGTCCTGGCGCATGCAAAAGGCGGGGGATATTCTGGTACGCACGCCCCGGGAGGCATTGTCCCCTGCGGGGCAGTGGCTGCTGGATCACGGTCCGTTTTTGCTTGAAGAAGCGCAAGCGCTGGAAAGGGATGTGCGCCGGGGTGTGAAGCTGCCGGGGGAGAAGGGCGTGCCGCGTATCTTGACGCTGGCCCGGCAGATCGTGGCTGCGGGAGACGGGGAGGTCACTTCTTCCCTGATTTTGCGGACGGCCCGGGCATTTGCCGATCAGCAGGAAGGCACCCAGGAAGAATGGGATCATTTGCGTTTGGCCTTGTCATGTGCCCTGCTGGAGGAAATTGATAAAAGCGTCGTCGCGTGCCTGACGGAAGAAAAGGAGCGGCGTCAGGCCCGGCGCTGGGCCCGGCGGTTCGTCTTGGGACGGGCACGCAACCTGCCCCTGGGCAATGGAGTGCTGGAAAAGGGCCTGGCCGTTCTGGCGGAAAAGGAAGCGGAGCGGGCCTTGCGCCGGGCGGATACCCTGATGCGGCGGGAAGGCCGTCCTATGCCGGACAGCCGGGAGGCCAGCGTGGCCCTGGGGGCCCGGACAGGGCGGCTGATTCTTTCTTTGCGGCATCTGCCTGCCGTGCCCTTTGACAGGCTTTTAGAACGGCTGAATCCTGTTTCGGCCATCTTGCGCCAGGAGGACACCTACCGACGAATGGATGACGCAGGCCGGGCTTACTACCGCCAGTGCGTGGAACACTTGGCGAAAAAATATACCGTGTCCGAGCCGGCTGTGGCCCGGGCGGCCCTGGCGCTGACGGAAGAGAAAACGGGCGTGGAGGCCCAGGCAGGGTACTATTTGACCCAGCGGCCCGACCTGATCGCCCAATACCTGCTCCAGCGGCCCGCCCGCTTTTCCCTCCGGCGGCGGACGGCCTTGTTTTTGTTGCCTTTGTATGGCTCGGCCTTTCTTTCTCTGGCAGGGGCTGTTTCGTTAGGCATGCCGGTGTATACCTGGCCGCTCATTGTGCTTTGCGTATCCGAAATTGTTCGGAGCGTGTACTTTCCTTTGCTGCGACGGCATGTGCCCGCCCGGCCCTTGCCCCGGCTGCATTTGCGGAATTTGACGGAAGAAACCCGCACCCTGGTGGCGGTGCCCACCCTGCTTACCTCCCGCAAGCAGGCCCTGCGCATGGCCAAGCACCTGGCGGTGCTGCGGTGCGCGAATCCGGATAAGTACCTGGATTTTTTGCTGCTGGCGGATTTTGCGGATGCGGACAAGGAAACCTTGCCGGAGGATGAGGAAATTCTCCGTGCCGCGGCGGAAGCGATTGACGCTCTGAATGAAACGGGAGGCGGAGGCTTTTATTACCTGCATCGGGGCCGGCAATGGAACGGCGAAGCCTTCACCGGCCGGGAGCGGAAGCGGGGGGCCATCGACATGCTGAATCATCTGCTGACGGATGGACAGCGCGCCGACGCCGTTTGCTATTCGTCTTTTAGCCTGTCTCTGATGCAAAACCGGTATCGGTATGTGATCACCCTGGACGCCGACACCTTCCTGCCTCCCGGGGCCGCCTGCCAATTGGTGGGGGCCATGGAGCATCCTTTGCAAAAGGATCGGGTGGGGGTGATCCAGCCCCGGATGGAGGTGCAGGCGGATACGGTGGTCACCGGCACTCAGGCGCTGTGGGGCGGCCTGGGCGGGGTTGATGTGTACGGTGGGGCTGCCCAGGATGTGTACCAGGATGTGTTTGGCCGGGGCTCCTTTGTGGGGAAGGGCATTTACCGGCCGGGCCAGTGGCGGGAGCGGGTCGGCGTACCCTTGGCAGGGCATACGCTGCTCAGCCATGATCTGATCGAGGGGGAATTTGCCCAGAGCGCCTTAGCGTCGGATATCGTGCTCTACGATGGCCACCCCCGCACCCTGTCCGGCTGGCAAAAGCGATTGCACCGGTGGACCCGGGGCGATTGGCAATTGCTGCCTTTTTTGCTGGACAGGCGATTGTCACTTTTGTCCCGCCATAAAATTGCAGATAACCTGCGCCGCTCCCTGGTGCCCTTTGCCCAAACGGCATTGCTGATCCTGGGCATGGCCCTGGGGCAGCCGGCCCTTGCTTTGCTGGGCCTTCCTTGGCCGCTGCGGGGAATGCTGCTTCGCTTAGCGGTGCTGCCCGGCAAAGCGTACACCCTGCTGGACGCTGCCGTCCGGGCGGTGCACCGGCGGTTTATTAGCCACCGGCATTTGCTGGCCTGGGTCACGGCGGCCCAGGCGGAAGGGGGCCAATTGCCCCTGCCTTGTGTGCTGGCCCAGGTGGCGGCCGGGGCGGGCATGACGGTGTTTTCTCTGCTGCCGGGCGCCTTCTGGCCCGGGGCGTTGGTGGGTATGCTGTGGCTGGCGGGGCTGCTGGTCGTTCCTTTGCTGGATCGTCCCCGCCGCCTGGCCGCTCCCATGACGGAAAAGCAAAAGGCGGCCATGCGCCGCTTGGCCCGGGATACCTGGGGCTTTTTTGTCCATACCGTGAATGAACATACGCTTTTTCTGCCGCCGGATAATGTGCAATCCGATCCCAGAAAGGGCCCGGCCCTGCGCACGTCGCCCACCAATATCGGATTGTACCTGCTTTCCTGCTGTGCCGCCCGGGAAATGGGCTTTTTGACCACGGCAGAATTGTGCCGGCGGCTGGGAGATACCCTGACGACGCTTCGGCGGCTGGATACCTGGAAGGGACACTTTTATAATTGGTATGATTTGACCGACGGTGCGCCCCTGCCGCCTTTGTTTGTTTCGACGGTGGATTCGGGCAACCTGGCCGGGTGTTTGTTTGCCTGTGCCCAATACTGTCGCAAGCTCCTGGCCGAAATGCCGGAGGAATACCAAAACCTGCCTGCGCGGATGGACGCGCTTTTTACCCGCATGGATTTTGCCGTCCTTTACGATGCGCACGAAAAACTGTTTTACGTGGGCGTAGACGCGCCAAAAGGCCGGCCCACCCCGGCCCATTACGATCTGATGGCCAGCGAAGAGCGCCTTACTTCTTATCTGGCGGTGATGACGGGCCAGGTGCCCCTGCGCCATTGGCGGCATTTGAACAGGAGCGTCACTCGGGCTGGCGGTGGCCCGGCCCTTTTGTCCTGGGGCGGCACCATGTTTGAATATTTGATGCCCCATCTGCTTTTGCCCCTCACCCCGGGCACGCTTCTGGGAGAAGGGTGCCTGAGCGCCATCCGAGCCCAGGTGGCTCATCAGCCTCGGCGGCCTTTTGGCATCAGCGAAAGCGGCTATTACGCCTTTGACGCGGATATGAATTACCAGTACCGGGCCTTTGGCCTGCCTGCCCTGGCCCTGACCGGGGAAACGGCGGGCCAGGTAATCGCGCCCTACGCATCGGCCTTGGCGCTGCCCTTCCTGCCCCGTACGGCGGCGGACAATATCCAGCGCATGCAGGCTTTGGGCTGGGCGGACGAGGAGGGCCTGTACGAAGCGGCGGATTACAGCCAGGGAAAGGCGCTTTTGGTCCGCAGCCACATGGCCCATCACCAGGGCATGGTTTTGTGTGCTTTGTGCAACGCTTTGGAAAACAATGCCCTCGTGCGTGCCTTCATGGCGCCGCCTGCCGCCCAGGCGTATGGCTACTTATTATGGGAAAAAGCGCCTCGGTATCCCCGCCGCCGCACCGTGTGGCCCCGGGATAAACAGCGCCCCGCCCTGCCCGGCCCCTGCCGCCGCACGCCCCGGACGGGCCTGCCGGTGGATGCTCACGCTCTGGTATCCGGCCATTTGACGTGGGTGCTGTCCGCCCGGGGCCAGGGCTACCTTGCCTGGAAGGATGTGCTGCTCACCCGCTTCGACCCCAACGCGGGCAACACCTCCGGCATGCAAATTTACGTACGGGACAGCGCCTCCCAAACGTTTATTCGCCCGGCTGCGGTGGGCAGGCCACGGTTTGAATCGGGCAGCGTGCATTATACCGCCGCCTGGGAGAACATGAAGATCACCCTCAGTTGCTGCTGCGCTCCCTTGACCACTGCCGCGGTGGCCCGCCTGACGGTGGAAAACACCGGAAAAAACAAAAAAGAAATTGAGGCTGTGTCCTTCCTGGAGGTGGCGCTGAGCACCGAAGCGGAGGATGCAGCCCACCCCAATTTCCGTGATCTGAGCGTGCGGGTTTCTCCTTGGGGCCGGCAGGGCTTGACGGCTCGGCGGTTGCCCCGGGATGAAAAGGAAAAAACACCGCTGCTGGCCCATATGATGCTGGGGGATGCCGCCGCGCCCCGGCGGCAAGGCGATAAAAGCCTGTTTCTGGGGCGAATGGGCACCATTGAAGCGCCGGAGCAGATCGGGATTTCGGGGGATCAATGCCGGACGCGGCTGGGGGACGTGATCGCGCCCTGCCTTTCTTTACGTGCCCGGATTTCTTTGCAGCCCGGAGAAAAGCGGACAGTGTATTTCGTCACAATGTGCCGGGAAAACGAGGAAGAATTGGCCGATGAGCATCTGTTGCGCCTGTCTCTTTGGCAGGACGCTTTTTCCCTTGCCTACACCCAGGATCAGATGGCGCTGCGGGCCTTGAGGATGGGGGAGGATGCGCTGCATTTGTACCAGCAGGTGCTGGGGGCTGTTGCTTTCACGGGCCAGCCCCATCAGGCGTTGCTGCCCACCGCCTCCCGTCAAGCCCTGTGGCGGCTGGGGGTGTCCGGGGCGCTGCCGGTGTGGGCGGTGGCTTTGGAAAAGGCGGATCAGCCCTTGATCCGCCACGCCCTGCGCTGCCATGGGTGGCTGCGGAACCAGGGTGTGAAAACCGATCTGGTGTTTCTCTGCCCGGAGGAAACGGAATACCGCCGCCCTATCTGGGACGCGGTGAATCATCTTCTGTCCGTCAGCCCATCCCGACACCTGGCGGGCGTACCCGGGGGCGTAACGCTGACCGCCGTGAACCGGGAAGACGCGGCGGCCGCGGAAAGCCTGTGCCGCCTGGTCTTGCACAGCGGCAAACCCATGAAGGAGCAATTGCGCTTGCTTACCCGTCCTGTGATGGAGGGCAGCATGGCCTTGGCCGTTCCCCAGCCCATCGCGCCCCTCAAATGGCAGGATGAAAATTCCTTCGGCGGTTTTACAGCGGAAGGGGACTACGGCGTGGTGCGCCCGGCCCCCGCGCCCTGGCACAACCTTTTGTGCAACGATCACTTCGGTACCCTGGTGTGCGAAACGGGCATTCTGCATTCTTATTTTGGCAACAGCCGCTTGGGCCGCGTGACCCGGCTGAACCCGGATGTGCACCGGGGCGTGCCCAGCGAGGAAATCTACCTGCGGGATGAGCAGGGCAATCTGTATCCCCTCACCCGGCCCACGGCATTGCACAGCCCTGGGGTGACGGAATACCGCTGCCTGTGCGGCACCGTGTTCAGCGATTTGACGGTGTTTACCCATGTTGACCGGCCTGCCGGCATCCGGGCGCTCAAGCTGCGCAGCGAGCGGGGCCAGCGGGTGACGGTGTACTGGGCGGTCCGGTTTGCCTTAGGGGAAGCGCCGGACGCTACCCGCTGCCGGGTACAGGGGAGCATGGCGCTGGCGGAAAATGGCGATCTGCCGGGTACGGCCTGGGCGGCGGTGCAGGGCACCCGGTGCCGCATCCTGCCCGCCGGTCTGTACGGCCTGCCGGTTTTGGACGGCCAGGAAAGCGGCGGCGGCAGCGTGGCCCTGTTTTCTTGGCAGGTGGATATCAAGCCCCGGGGACAGGAAAAGGCCCTGATGGCTCTGGGCTTTGCCTCGGGCGCGGAACAGGCGTTGGCTGACAGCGCGGCTCTTTTGCAGTCAGATGCAGGGAACATGGAGCGTCAGGTGCGCTTGTATTGGCAGGAAAAGCTTGGGAAAATAATGCTGTTCGCTGGACAGAAATCCCTCGAGAGAATGATGAATATCTGGCTGCCCTATCAGGCCATCACGGCTCGGCTGCTGGCCCGGATGGGGCCCTATCAGGCCGGCGGCGCCTATGGGTTCCGGGATCAATTGCAGGATCTTTTGGTTCTTTTGCATACCGATGCGGATTTTGCCCGCGGCCATATTCTGCTGTGCGCTGCCCACCAATTTCCGGAGGGGGATGTGCAGCATTGGTGGCATGCGCCCCATCGGGGCGTGCGCACCCGTATCAGCGATGATAAGCTGTTTCTGCCCTACCTGACGGCCCAGTACGTGCGCATCACCGGGGATGACAGCATCCTCTTGGCCCGGGCTCCCTATCTGGAAAGCATGCCGCTGCTGCCGGAGGAAAAAGACCGGTACGAGGAGCCGATGGTAACATCCTGGGATGAATCGCTGCTTCAGCACTGCGTTCGGGCCATTGATTCGGTGCAGTATGGCGAACACGGCCTCCCCCTGATGGGCGGCGGCGATTGGAACGATGGAATGAACGCCGTGGGCGGTCAACGGGGCGAAAGCGTGTGGCTGGGCTTTTTCCTGGCGGCGGTGCTGAAGGATTTCGGGCCCCTGTGCGATCGGGAGGAAAAGGAAAAGTACCTGGCGCTGCGAAGGCAATTGCTGGACGCGGCGGAAAGCGCCTGGACGGGCCAATGGTATCTGCGGGCCTGGTATGACGATGGCACGCCCCTGGGCGGTCCGAATACGAAGCCGCCCCGCATCGACCTGATCAGCCAGGCCTTCGCCGTGCTGGCAGGTGCGCCCAAGGCCCACGCAAGGACAGCCCTGATGCAGGCCTTGCGCCTGCTTTACGACCGGGAAGCGGGCCTGGTGAAGCTGCTGGATCCGCCCTTTACGCCGGAGGAAAGCGCCGGGTACATCGGCGCGTATCTGCCCGGCGTGCGGGAAAACGGCGGCCAGTACACCCATGCCGTGCCCTGGCTGATTCTGGCGCTGTGCAAGGCGGGGGAATACGAATGGGCCTGGGAAATCGCCCGGGTGGTGCTGCCCACCTCCCATGGGGACAGCCGGGAAAAGGCTATGACGTATAAGCTGGAGCCCTACGTGCTGGCCGGGGATGTGTACGCCGGGGAGAACCGGGGCCGGGGCGGCTGGAGCTGGTATACCGGCAGCGCCGCCTGGCTGTATCATGTGATTCTGACCGCCCTGTTGGGTTTTGAAAAACGGGGGAGCCGGGTGCGGCTCACTCCCTGCCCCGGCGGCCAAATGGAAGAATTTACGCTCATTTACATTTTTGGCGCTTCCCGTTACCATTTCACCGCCTCCCGGGACGTGGTCTTTCCCACCCTGGATGGGGAAAAATTGCAGGACGGATGGGTAATCCTGACGGATGACGGAAAGACCCACGATGCCAGGTACCCATTGAAATCATGAGCGCTGACGCATGGAAATTTTTGCTTTCCCCTTCCCAAACGCGAAGAAATCGGTTATAATGGAAAATGCGAACAGGAGGGGAACAAGAATGGATGGGGAGCAGGATATATGGTACATGCACGGGTTACGGTGGGAGGACCCCAATCGCGTCCGCACAAAGGAGCAGCTGATCGAAAGGATCAATCAAATCGGGTTCCTTCCTTTATTCCGCAACAGCGTGCCGGGGTTTTCCGTGGAGGAAATGACCTTCGGCCCCGACTGGTGGACGGGGAACGAGCAGATCGATCCCTGGGAATGGCGGCGGATTTTGGCCGACAGCGGGCAAGTGGCTTACGGCAAATTTTTCGATAAAAAAGCCGGGTTTATTTCCTTAAAATGGCTGCCGGATTTTGCTAACTGGCGGCGGGACGGATACGATTTTGATTCCCTGTGGGAGGATGAACTGGCTTCCTTCCGGCAAAAAAAGATCATGGATCGTTTTTTGGAAAAGGACGAATGGTTTTCCTTTGATCTCAAGCGCAAGGCCGGGTTTGGCAAGGGCGGCGAAAAGAATTTTGAGGGCGTGCTGACCGATCTGATGATGCGCACCTACGTGATAGTGCGGGATTTCCGCTGCCGGCTGAACAAGGAGGGTAGGCCCTACGGCTGGCACGTGGCGGTATACACCACCCCGGAAAGCATTTGGGGCTACAACGCAGTGACGGCGGGATACAAGGAAAAACCGGCCGTTTCCAAAGAAAATATTTACCGGCGGGTGCGGCTTTTGTATCCCCTGGCTACGGAAGGGCAAATCCAAAAAATCATGAAATGATGGAGCGAACCATGGGCGAGCGGGCATATATTGCCATCGATTTAAAAAGCTTTTACGCCTCGGTGGAGTGCGTGGATCGGGGACTGGATCCCCTGAACGCCCATTTGGTGGTGGCGGATGAAAGCCGTACGGAAAAGACCATTTGCCTGGCGGTATCCCCGGCGCTGAAGGGCTACGGCGTGCCGGGCCGGGCCCGACTGTTTGAAGTAGTGCAAAGGGTCAGGCAGGTCAACGCCGGACGAATCGAAAAGGCCCCCGGGAAGCAGTTTACCGGCTCCTCTTTTCTGGAATCAGAGCTGCGGAAAAACCCGGCTTTATCCCTGGACTATATCATCGCCAAGCCACGCATGGCCCATTACATGGCCTGCTCCACCCGGATTTTCAACATTTACGGCCGGTTCGTGGCCCCGGAGGATATTCATGTGTACTCCGTGGACGAGGTATTCATGGATGTGACGGCGTATTTAAAAACGTACCAGTGTACGCCCCGGGAACTGGCCATGCGGATGATCAAAACCGTGCTCAGGGAAACGGGCATCACTGCCACCGCCGGCGTCGGCACCAATCTTTACCTGGCCAAGGTGGCCATGGATATTGTGGCCAAGCATATGCCGGCGGATAAGGATGGCGTGCGCATTGCGGAATTAAACGAGCAGGCCTACCGGGAGCAGCTGTGGGGCCACACCCCGCTGACGGATTTCTGGCGGGTGGGGCCTGGCTACGCCCGGAAATTGGAGGCGCTTGGATTGCGCACCATGGGGGATGTGGCCCGGTGCAGCCTGGGCAAGCAGTATTCTCCCTACGGGCAGGAAAAGCTGTTCAGGCTCTTTGGCGTCAACGCCGAATTGCTCATTGACCACGCCTGGGGCTATGAGCCCTGCGCCATCGCCGATATCAAAGCCTATAAGCCGGAAAACAATTCAATTTCCTCCGGCCAGGTACTCCAATGCCCCTATGAATTTGAAAAGGCCCGGCTGGTGGTGCGGGAAATGGCTGACGCGCTGGCGCTGGATTTGGTGGATAAGCATTTGGTTACCGATCAAATGGTGCTGACGGTGGGGTATGATACGGAGTGCCTCACTGATCCTATGCGCCGGGCGGCCTATGACGGGCCTGTCGAAATGGACCGCTATGGCCGGGCAACGCCCAAAATGGCCCACGGCAGCATCCGCTTGCCCCGGCAGGCTTCCTCCGCCAAAATAATCACCGACCATGTGATGGCGCTGTATGACCGCATCGTGCACCCCCAATTGCTGGTGCGGCGGATGTACGTGGTGGCCAACCACGTGGTGGATGAGCAGGATGTGACCGTTCCTGCCACGGAGCAGCTGGATATGTTCACCGACTATGCCGCAGAAACCGCCCGGCGGCAGGCGGAGGATGAAGCGCTGCGCAGAGAGCATGCCCGGCAGCAGGCGGTGCTGGAAATTAAAAAGAAATTTGGAAAAAACGCCATCCTCCGGGGAATGAATTATCAGGAAGGGGCTACCGCGAAGGAACGAAATGCCCAGATCGGCGGCCACAAGGCGTAGGGCGTGCCTCCCAATATATCTTACTTGAGGAAGGATGAAAAAATGCAATACCGCAAGGACAGATACGGAAACGATATTTCCATCCTGGGTTTTGGCTGTATGCGGTTCACCACCGTGGCCGGGAAGATCGATTTGAAAAAGGCGGAAAAGGAAATCATGGCCGCCATGGATGCCGGGGTGAATTATTTTGACACGGCCTACATTTATCCCGGCAGCGAAGCGGCGCTGGGAGAAATTTTGCAGCGGAACAGCGCCCGGGACAAGGTGTTCATCGCCACCAAGCTGCCTCAGTACCTTTTGAAAAATCGGGACAGCGCGGAGAAATATTTTGCCGAGCAATTGCGCCGCCTGCGCACCGATCATGTGGATTATTATTTAATGCATATGCTCACCGATATCAAAACCTGGGAGCGATTGAAGGCCCTGGGCATCGTGGAATGGCTGGAGGAAAAGAAGAAAAGCGGCGCGATCCGCCAGGTGGGCTTTTCCTATCACGGCAATTCTGACATGTTCTGCCAGCTGGTGGATGGGTATGACTGGGATTTTTGCCAGATCCAGTATAATTATCTGGACGAGCATTCCCAGGCTGGGGCTACGGGGCTGCATTACGCGGCGGGGAAGGGCTTGCCCGTCATCATCATGGAGCCTTTGCGGGGCGGCAAGCTGGTGAAAAACCTGCCCCCGACCGCAGTCAAGCGCTTTCGGGAATACGGCGTTCAGCGCAGCCCGGCGGAGTGGGCCTTCCGCTGGCTGTGGAACCAGGGGGAGGTCACCTGTGTATTGTCCGGCATGAATTCTGTGGAGATGGTGCAGGAAAACTGCCGGGCGGCATCGGAGGTAAAAATCGGCGAATTTGGGGAAGAGGAAAAAGCCCTGCTTCGGGACGTGGTGGCGGCTATCAACGAAAAAACCAAGGTGGGCTGCACCGGCTGCCGCTACTGCATGCCCTGCCCCCAGGGGGTGGATATCCCCGGCACCTTCGCGGCCTACAACCGGTACTATTCCGACGGCGCCTTCGCCGGGCTGAAAGAATTTTATATGTGCACCGTGCTCAGGAAGGATTCCACCTCCCCGTCCAAGTGCGTCGGCTGCGGCAAGTGCGAAGCCCACTGCCCTCAGGCCATCCCCATTCGGGAACAATTGAACAACGCCCGCAAAAAGATGGAAACCCCGGGCTTCCGCCTGGTGAGCCGGGCGGCCAAAATGATCATGAAGTATTAAGGAGCGGCCATGGAACGGGATCACCGGTACGACGATATCATTCACCTGTCCCGGCCTGAATTGCCGGGGCATCCCCGGATGGGGATGATCGACCGGGCGGCGCAGTTTTCCCCCTTTGCCGCGCTGACCGGGTACGAAGCGGCCATTGAGGAGGCCGCCCGCCTGACCGATGAAAAAATTGAAACGGGGGAGGAGCAGCTGGCGGCGCTGAATGAAAAGCTGCACCTGCTGCAATGGCATCTGCGGGAAAGGCCCATCGTGCGCGTTACCTGCTTCCAGAAAGACGCGCGCAAAGCTGGCGGCGCGTACATCACTTTGACCGGAAGGCTGAAAAAACTGGATGAAACAGCCCGGCAGCTGAAGCTGGAAAATGGCGCGGTGGTGGATTTTGGCGATGTGCTGGAACTGGAAAGCGAGATTTTTCCAGCCAAATTTGGAGAAGGATGACCGGCGGCAAAAGCATTCGGCAGAAAAGTGTTTATGCTTTTCCGCCGTTTTTTTCGCTTTCGCAATTTTTCTTCAACCATTTCCTTTCATTTTCTTGCATAAAATTCGGAAAAGAATTGACCGTTTTTGTCATTTGCGATATAATGAACCCATTGGTGAACCTTTTTATAAAAGGGGAGAAGAACATGAACATTTTTGTGTGCATCAAACAGGTGCCTGCCACCAACAAGGTGCAGGTGGATGAAAAGACGGGCGTGCTTAAGCGCAATGGGGTCATGAGCAAAATGAACCCCTACGATCTGTATGCCGTCGAAACGGCGCTGCGCTTAAAGGAGGAGCATGGGGGCAAAGTGACAGTGGGTACCATGGGGCCGCCCCAGGCCCAGGCCATCATCAAGGAAGCCTTCATGATGGGGGCGGACGAGGGCTATGTGTTTTCCGACCGGCGGCTGGGCGGCGCGGACGTGCTGGCCACCAGCTACACCCTCTCTCAGGCCATCCAGAGCGTGGGGGATTTTGACCTGATCCTCTGCGGCAAGCAGACCACCGACGGCGATACCGCCCAGGTGGGTCCGGCCATTGCCGAGCATATGGGCATTCCCCACGCCGCATGGGTGACGAAATTGACGGTGTCCGGCGACGGCGTGGACGCCCAGCAGCAATTGCAGGACGTGATCGAAACCGTGCATATGCCTTTCCCGTGTCTTGTGACGGTGGAGCAGGATATTTTCATGCCCCGGCTTCCGTCGCTCAAAATTGCCAAGGAGATTGGCAACAAGGAAATCCACATCCAGGGGCTGGATTCCTTCCTGGATACGGATGAAAGCCACTACGGCCTGTCTGGCAGCCCCACTCAGGTGGAGCGCATCTTCCCGCCGGATAACGATACCGAGCACGAAGTCTGGGACGGTGAAGGCGCGGCGGAAAAGCTGCACGATCAATTGAAAAAGTGGAAATTCGTGTAAAGGAGGAACGCGACCATGGCAAAAATTGCAATTTTGGAACGCAAGTGCACCGGCTGCGGCCTCTGCCAAAGCAATTGTCCCTTTGGGGCCATCGATATGAAGAATGGCAAGCCCGATTTGAACGCTGCCTGCAAGGTGTGCGGTATCTGCGTGAAAAACTGCCCGGAAAAGGCCATTTTGAAGCTGGAAACCAAGGTGGATTCCGTCGATAAATCCAAGTGGAACGACATCCTGGTGTTCGCCGAGGTCAGCGGCGGGCGGCTGCATCCCGTGTGTCTGGAATTGATTGGCAAGGCCCGGGAACTGGCGAAAAACGTGAATTACAAGGTCAAAGCTGTTCTGGTGGGCAGCGGCGTGAGCGCCTTCGCGGAAGAACTGCGCCACTACGGCGTATCGGAAATCGCTGTGTATGACGACCCGGCCTTATCCTACTTCCGGGCGGATGCATACGCTTCCTGCGTGGAGGATTACATCAAATACGCCCATCCCAGCGTGGTGCTGGTGGGAGCTACTTCTCTGGGCCGTTCCCTGGCGCCTCGCTTGTCGACCCGATTCCATACCGGCCTGACAGCCGACTGCACCAAGCTGGAACTGCGGGAGAACACCGACCTGGTGCAGATCCGCCCAGCTTTTGGCGGCAACATCATGGCGCAGATTATCACCACCAACACTCGGCCCCAGTTCGCCACCGTGCGCTACAAGGTGATGAACCCGCCGATGCGGCAGGAGGAGGCGGCGGGCAATATCGTGCCCCGCAAAATCCCCAAGGCCGTGGCGGATTGCAAATCCTCTTGCGTCAGCGTCCAGCCCATTCCGCCCAAGCAGAGCATTTCCGACGCGGAGATCCTGGTGGTGGGCGGCCGCGGGCTGCAAAAGGAAAGCGACCTGGATATGATCAAGGAACTGGCCCAGCTGCTGGGCGGAGACTGGGCCACCACCCGCCCCCTGGTGGAGAAAGGCTGGAGCACCAACGACAGGCAGATCGGCCTGTCTGGCCGCACGGTGCGGCCCCGGCTCATCATCACCTGCGGCGTCAGCGGCGCCATCCAATTCACCGCCTGCATGAACGGCAGCGACCATATCGTTTCCATTAATACCGACAAAGACGCGCCCATTTTCGATGTGGCCCATATCGCCATCGTGGGCGATCTGTATGAGATCGTCCCGGCGCTGATCAAGCAGCTCAAGGAGGCCCAGGCATGAAAACATTCAATCACGTAACGGAAGCTGATTTGCAATATTTCCGGGCATTGATGCCGGGCCGGGTATTTGCCGGGGAAGACATTTCTACCGACTATGACCACGATGAAATGACGGAATACGGCCATTTCATGCCGGAAGCTGTCTTGCAGGCATTGTCCACCGAGGATGTCAGCAAGGTGCTTCAATACTGCAATGAACACCGCATCGCCGTCACTCCGCGGGGCGCAGGCACGGGATTGTGCGGCGGGTGCGTGGCTATTCACGGCGGCGTCGTTTTGTCCACGGAAAAAATGAAAAAAGTGCTGGAAGTGGACACGTCGAATATGACTGCCACGGTGGAGCCTGGCGTGCTGCTGATGGAATTTCCCAAAGCTTTGGAGGGTACGGGGCTGTTCTATCCCCCGGATCCCGGTGAAAAAACCGCCACCATGGGCGGCAACGCCATGACCAACGCCGGCGGCATGCGGGCCGTGCGCTACGGCGTCACGCGGGATTATGTGCTGGGAATGGAAGTCGTCCTGGCAGACGGCAGCGTGATCAACCTGGGCGGAAAAACGGTGAAAACCTCCTCCGGCTACAGCCTGATCGACCTGATGGTGGGCAGCGAAGGTACCCTGGGCTTTTTGACCAAATTGACCGTTAAGCTGGTGCCCGAACCCAAGGTCAACCTGTCGCTGCTCATGCCCTTTGACGACCTGGATGCCTGCATCGGGGCTGTGCCCAAGGTGCTCTCCTGCGGGTGCGACCCGACCGCTGTGGAATTCATGGAGCGGGAGGTCATCTCCTGCGCCGAAACGTATTTGGGCAAGCAGTTCCCCGATACCAGCGCCAACGCCTATTTGCTGGTGCGGCTGGACGGGGCCAGCGTCGAGGCTTTGCAGCCTTCCATCAATACGTTGACTGACCTGGCTTTATCGATCGGGGCCAAGGATGTATTGCTGGCCGATACGGACGAACGCAAGGAAAGCATCTGGAACGCCCGGGGCGCGTTCCTGGAAGCCATTAAGGGCAGCACCACCACCATGGATGAGTGCGATGTGGTGGTACCTCGGGACATCATTCCGGCCTTCGTGCACCGGATGGTGGAAATTGGCGGCCAAGTGGGCGTGCGCATCCGTTCCTTCGGCCATGCTGGGGACGGCAACTTGCACATTTACGTTTGCCGGGACGACCTGCCGGAAGGCGAATGGAAAGAAAAAGTAGCGTCCGTCATGGAGCAGCTCTACGCCACGGCCCGCTCCCTCCACGGGGAGGTCAGCGGCGAGCACGGCATTGGTCACGCCAAGAAGGAATTCCTGCGCCAGAGCGTGGGTGACAAGCAGATCGAACTGATGCGGGGCATCAAGGCAGCCTTCGATCCCAACGGCATCCTGAACCCGGGGAAAGTGGTGTAACTTCGCCATTGGATGGGAGAGAGGCGGGCGACCGCCTCTCCCTTGGTTTTGGGCAGATTAACGATAGGAGAGAATGACGATGAAAAAAGGGCTGTGCCTGTTCCTGACTTTGATGCTGGCAGCGATGCTGCTGCCCGCTTTGGCAGAGGACGGGAAAACTGAAACGCCTTACATTCGCATCACGGTGAAGGATTATGGCGACCTGTACGCAGAACTGTATCCCGATATTGCTCCCATCACGGTGGAAAATTTTCTCAAGCTGGTGAATGAAAAGTTCTATGACGGGCTCACTTTCCACCGGATCATTTCCGGCTTTATGATCCAGGGCGGCGATCCCTTGGGTAACGGCACCGGCGGCAGCAGCGAGCAGATCAAGGGTGAATTTTCCTCCAACGGCGTAAACAATCCCCTGTCCCATGCTCGTGGGGTGCTGTCGATGGCCCGCTCCAACGCGCCGGACAGCGCCTCCTCCCAGTTCTTCATCATGCACCAGGATTCCACTTACCTGGACGGTAACTATGCCGCCTTCGGTAAGGTGTTGTCCGGGCTGTGGATTGTGGACAAAATCTGCCAGGCCACGCCGGTGCAGGACAATAACGGGACCGTGCTGAAGGAGGACCAGCCTATCATCGAGTCTATCCGGATGGCGACGCGGGCGGAAGTGGACGGGGCCATGGCGGCGGAAGCAGCCAACGGCGCGTCCGGCACCGTGTATCATGACCTGCTGAGCAACCTTTCTTTCCCCGTGCCGGAGGGCTGGAACAAATACGCGGACGCCGCTGCTCAAACCATTTTCGTGCATGCCGCGGCGCTGAACCGGCCCATCTTCCTCTTGCGCTATAATCAATGGGACAGCCTGTCCGCCGCCTATAAGCAGTATTTTGCCGAGCAGAATATGACCCGGCAGGATATGGACACCCAGGCGTTTAAAAAGGATTCCCTCATTAGCCTGACCGGCCTCGATCCGGCGGACTTCACGGAAGAAACCCACAGCGGCGTGCTGTTCTATACGGGAGAGAAGACAGCGGAAGACGACCCCGCCGTCTATTACGTGGGCGCGCATGATGCGTATATCTACCTGTTTGCCTTCGGCGGCACCCGGGCGGATGCGTTGTATGGCGATCTGACGGCGATTTTGGATCGATTGGCCTTTGAGTGAATAATTTGTTGAATAAATAGACGCAAAAAATCCTCCGCGCGGAAGCGCTCAGGATGACAAAACAGGAGAACACAGCATTTTCCCTCAGTTTGTCATCCTGAGCGCCGCGGCGCGAAGGATCTTTTTCTTCATCCTGATTCAATGATTTGGAAAGAAGGATTACTTGGCCGTAGCGCTGGCCTTATAGCCGTGATCCTTGCACCACTGCTGGGCGTAGGAACGGCTCTTGACTTCAAATTTCAGGTTGGAGGAGCAATCTGCGAAGGCGTCGTCGGCAATGTAGGTAAGCCCGCCGCCCAGGTGGACGGAGAACAGCTTGGAGCAGCCCTTGAACGCGGCGCTGCCGATGGAGGTGACATCCTTGGGCAGCGTCAGCTTTTTGAGGGAGGAGCAGCCGGTGAAGCAGCCATCACCAATGCTGACCAATGTGGCGGGAAGCACCAGCTCTGTAATGGCGTTATTACCGGCGAAGGCAGTGGTAGTGATGGTGGTGGTGCCTTTTTCAAAAGTGATCCTGGTCAGTTTGGGGCAATTGGCAAAAGCGCCGCTGCCAATATCCGTGGCAGTTACGGGGATGGTCAGGGCGGTCAGCTTGCCGCAGCCCTGGAAGGCGTTTTCGCCGATGAATTGCAGCGTGGAAGGCAGAGACAGGTCGGTCAGCTGGGCACAATTCGTGAAAGAATTGGCCGCGATGGCGGTAACGCCTTCCTGAACGGTGACGGTTTTCAGCGCCGTGCAGCCCACGAAGGCGCTGCCGGCCACAGTTACATCATTGCCCGCGATAATGACGGATTTGATTTTAACGCAGTTTTCAAAGGCCCGTTCATCCACAGTGCGCAGGCTGTTGCCCAGGGTAATGCTGGTCAGGCCCGGGCAGTTGGCAAAGGCGCTTTCGCCGATGTAAGCCAAGGAAGGGGGGAGGGCCAGGCTGTTGGTCTGGCAGCCCGCAAAGGCACTTTTGCCTACGGACACCAGCGAATTGGGCAGGGTGAAGGATTTGAGGCTGCGGCAGCCCACGAAGGCGGATTCGCCGATGGAGAGCAGCGAAGGCGGCAGGGCGATGCTGTTCAGGGCAGCGCAGTTGGTGAAGGCAAAATCACCGATGGTTTCCAGGGTGGAGGGCAGGGTGACCTTCGTCAGGTTATCGCAGCCGTAGAAAGCGTATTGACCGATGGATACCACGCCCGCGGGGATGGTCACGTTGGTCAGGCCCTTGCAGCCGTACAGCATCCGATCGGGAATCTGGGTGAAGGTGGGCGGCAGGGTGAAGCGGTTCAGCTGATTGCAGTTTTCAAAGATGCGGTTGCCCACATCAATCAGCGTGGCGGGAAACACAAATTCCGTCATCTGGCAGCCGTAGAACGCCTGGTCGCTGATTTTGGTGATGCCATCAGGCACGATCAAGGTGCGCATGGTGCCAAAGGTGAGGAAAGCCTGGGGAATAACGGTGTATTCATCGGAGAAGGTGACTACTTCCGGCAGATTATTGCCAAAGGGGGAATTGCAGCTGACCGTTTCGGGAACGAAGGGGATCACATCAAAGGGGTTATCGGCAAAGGCCTTGTAATCGATATACTCCAGGGAGGACGGGCATTTCACGTCCTTGAGGTTGTTGCCCCGGAAAGCCATATAACCAATTTCCTTCAACCCTTCGGGTAAGATGACGGAGCTGATGGCGGTTTCGTTTTTGTAGGTGGTGTCGCCTACCTGGCACAGGTCATTCCGCTCGGCATACTCATTGCTGTAAGGCATAAACGCTTTGCTTGCAATGGCCACCACCTGCTTGCCGGGCACGGCCCGGTTCAGGTCAGGGTTCTTATCCTGGCCGATATAGAGGGCGATGATGACGGATTGATCATCCAGCTGGGCGTAGACATAATTGTCATTGGCCTGCAGCGGCAGGGGCTCGTCGGCCAGGGATGTATCCAGGTCAGTCATGGCGCAGGCTGCTTGGGCGAACAGCGACAGCATGACCACCATCAGCATCAGCAGAAAAAAACACTTTACTTTCATTGGCAAGCCTCCTCCAAGGAAATAACACTTTATTTTAACATTTTTGGGTATTGCCTGTCAATGCCGGAGCGGCCGCAAGATGTAAATCCTGCGCAAAGGCGGCAGTTGTAAAACCTGCTTTTTCGGCCGTTTCCGGGGCATTGGAAGCCCGATGGCTTGATTGACAAGGGGTATGTAATATGGTAAAATGCAAGAGTATAGGTGGATGACTATGCCAGTTGGTTATAGCCTTCTTTCAAGAAGGAAATACCGAGCAAAGCTCCTGCGTTGCAAAAGCTGAAAGGTGTAAAGATAAACATGCGAAGCCGAGTGAAAATGCACGGGGTCAAGCTGCTGCACTTTGTGGTGACGGTGGCCCTTTTCATCGTTTGCTGGATTTTGTATTACCGCAATAAATATACCGAGGATTTTTTCCATCTCAAGGGCGACATCCTGATGTATGCCGTGTATGGCCTGACGGTGGCGCTGATGTACCGGATTTACGACGCCTATAACCTGGGGTTCCAAAGCGAAATCGATACGGTGTACGCCATTACGTTGGCGGACGCCATTACTGCCATCATTTCTTACGTCATGTCCGCCCTGATGTACATGCGCATTACCAATCCGCTGCCCCTGTTTGCCATGGGACTGGTGCAGTTTGCGTGGAACATCCTGTGGACTGTGATGGCCTACCGGGTGTACAAGCATTTGCATCGGGCTTCCGGCAAGGGGCGCAAAACGGTGGTCATTTACCGGAATGAGGAGGATTTGGCCCGTCTGGAAGAAGTGATCCAGATGGAAGGCAAATTTGATGTGGTGAAGTATATTCAGGATCCGGCGGATGATTATTGGTCGTTGGAAAAGGAATTGGAGGGCTTTGAGGCTGTGCTGGTGTCCGGCGTGAACGCCACGCTGCGCAACGGCATTGCCAAGTACTGCATCGACCGGAACATCCGGGGCTATTTCGCGCCGCATGTGGGCGATATCATTATGCAGGGCGCGTTTTACATGCGCTGCTTCAGCGTGCCGGTCATGAGCGTGCGCCGGGCGGAGCCTACGCCGGAATATCTGGTAACCAAGCGGCTGTTTGATGTGTTTGTTTCCGGCCTGGCCTTGATTATTCTCAGCCCCGTTTTCCTGGTTACGGCCTTGGCGATCAAGCTCTATGATGGCGGCCCGGTGCTCTATAAACAGACCCGGCTGACTAAGAACGGCCGGAAATTCAAGATCCTCAAGTTCCGCTCCATGCGTACCGACGCGGAAAGGGACGGCGTGGCCCGCTTGGCGTCGGAGCATGACGACCGGATCACCCCGGTGGGCAAATTTATCCGCGCCTGCCGGCTGGATGAACTGCCCCAGCTGATTAACATTCTCCGTGGTGAAATGAGCTTGGTGGGCCCCAGGCCGGAGCGGCCGGAAATTGCGGCGGAATACGAAAAGGAAATCCCCGCTTTCTCCCTGCGCCTCCAGGCCAAGGCGGGCCTGACCGGCCTGGCCCAGGTGTACGGCAAATACAATTCCACGCCCTATGATAAACTGCAGATGGACCTGATGTATATCAACAAAATGAGCGTGACGGAGGATTTGCGCTTGCTGTTCGCCACGATCCGGATTCTTTTTCTCAAGGACAGCACCGAGGGCATTGACGAAGGAAAAACCACCGCAAGCGGCAAGAAAATGAAGCCGGAAAGTGAAAAGCGCGTCAATGTGTGACGGTAAAAACTGAAGAAAGCTGGAGGCGGAAAAGTATGCCGACCCAGGAAAAGATTCGATATTCCGTGCTCATGTCTGTTTATAAGAAGGAGCAGGCTGCCTTTCTTCGGGAAGCTATGGAGAGCATTTTTAGGCAGACCATTCCCACGGATGATTTTGTGTTGGTGTGCGACGGACCCCTGACGGACGAACTGAACGCGGTGGTGGACGCTATGGAACGACACCACGATGTGCTGCACGTTGTGAGGCTTGAAAAAAACGGCGGTTTGGGAAACGCGCTGAATGTTGGACTTGCGCATTGCCGGCATGACCTGGTGGCTCGTATGGATTCGGACGATATCAGCCTGCCGGACAGATGTGAACGGCAGCTGGCAGTTTTCTACCGGTATCCCCAGATGGACATTGTGAGCGGCACGATTGAGGAATTTGAAACCCAGCCCGATCAGGTGAAGGGGCAGCGGAAGTTGCCCCAGGACCCGGAAAGCATTGCGCGGTATTCCCGCAAGCGAAACCCCTTCAATCATCCGGCGGTGATGTTCCGCAAGCAGGCAGTACAGGCCGCCGGCGGATATAACGAGGAATATCACCTGTTTGAGGATTATTATCTATGGGTGCGCATGCTGATGCATGGCAGCCAGGGATACAATGTGCCGGAGCCTGTGTTGAAAATGAGAACACCTGCGGCCATGTATCAGCGCCGGGGTGGCAAGGCATACGCCAAGGATATGCTTCGGTTTTTCCAATGGATGGTACGCTCCGGCTGGGCCAGCAAAATGGATTTTGCGACCAGCGCGCTTCCCCGCGTACTGGTGTGCCGCATGCCTAACGGAATACGGCAGCTGATCTACAAGGCGCTGCATAAAAAAGGGTAAAGAGCATAAGCGGCGCATTCCTTGTGGGAGCGTTTGGAAAAGCGGGGCGGGTCCTTTGCTCTATTGCAGCCGCGTACGATGAAGCGATCCGGAGAGGATTCTTCCGCGGAGGGCCCAGGCGCTATTAATTGGTAAAGGGGTTTTGTTATGCAGCGCATTCAGCGTGAACCCAAGGTGTCCAGCTTTTTGTTGGCTGGCATTCTGTTTTTTATGTTTTTTGTGGATTTTAGCGTGATTTCCGTCAACGCGGGAACCAATGGATTCGGTTTGCAGATGCCATGGTTTCTTTGCATGGTGTTTGTGGTGTATTATGTGTTTTCCCTTGTTCGGGATGAGCGGAAATTGCGCATCAAATTTTCTAAAAGTATTATTACCAAGCTGTTCATTTTTTTCATTGCGGTCACGATCATCGATTTGATCTATGATCGGTTCATTTATCCCCGGGCTGTGGTGATGGATACGGCATTTACTATCAATGGTATGATTGACCGGGCCATCCCCCACACGATTTATCTGATTTATATTTACTTTTCCTGTGCTTTTATTGCCAATTTTCTGACCACGTTTTCCGATTATGACGATGTGCTGTATTATGTGCGCCGTTACGCCATTACGTGGGCATTTTTCTTCATTACCATTTGGGGCATCTACCAGTTTCTCACGACCTTTGGGCTGATTCCGTATATAAGGATATTTAACAACAATCCATCAGAGGGCTTTACCTATGAACGGTTCCGGAATGCGCACAGGACCAGTTCGGTGTTTGCAGAGCCTTCGGAATACGGTTACTATCTTTGCTTTATGACGCCCATTGTGGTTTCTTTTGTGATGAACCGCACCAACCTGTTTACGCTTCGTCCCACCAAGCTCAACAAGATCATCGTGGTGGGTTTGCTCTTTTCTCAAATTCTTTTGACGCAGGCGTTTTCGATTTATGTGGTTCTGCCCCTCGTGCTTTTGATTTCTTTCAATATGCTGGATATCAAGAAGCGCACCAAGGTGATCATCGATATCATTTTTGCTATTTTGGCGGTGCTGGCGGTTTCGTTTATTGCGGTGCTGATTGCCCGGTTCGGCGCCATTGGCGCCCGGATCGAGGCCATCCTGAATGGCTCGGACAGCTCTGTGGCAGAACGGTTTCGGGTGCTTTTGCTGGGGTTGAGCATTATGCGCGGCAACCCTTTGCTTGGCATGGGCTATGGCACCTTTCGGGCCATGGATTTGTTCAGCGGTATGCTGGCATATTTCGGCATCCTGGGCATGCTGGTGTTTTTATGGTTCCTGTGGCGGCTACATGTGGTTGCCAAGGAAGACCGGTTCACCAATTTGCTATTCTGGGGCTATTGCAGCTATCTGCTGGCGGGCTGTGCTGGCAACAGCCTGTTTGAGTTCATGTCGTTCTGGATGATTCCGTTCTTCATCATCATTTTGTCCCGCTGCAAGACGTTGAAAATGAAAAAAATTAGAACAAAATACAGCCTGCGGAAGAAGCTGTTTTCTTGATGACGGCTGAAAGGATTCTGCTTATATGAGCCATATCACAGCAATTGTATCTCTGTATCATCCATCCGCCACGCACGCGGATCATGCCGCCCTTCTGGCGGCCCAGGCCGATCGATTGATTCTGTGTGATAATAGCCCGGACAGCCATGAAGCGCTGTTCTCTTTCCTGGGAGATAAAGCCCACTACCTGCCCAATAGGCAAAACCTGGGCCTGTCGGCGGCGTTCAATCGGGTGCTGAAGGATGAGCGGTTTGCCTGGCAGGACGATGATTTTGTTATTTTCTTTGACCAGGATTCCGTGGTGCCGGAAGGGCACATCGAAAAGTTGGTGGACACGTATAACCGCTTGGCTGCTCAGGGGCATGACCTGGGTTGCCTGGGGCCGGTGTACTTTAATACCAGCAACCAGCGGGAAGAAGTGCCCATCCAGAAGGAAATGATCGATGGGGAAAACATGCAGGTGTCCAGCATTATTACCACTTCCATGCTGTGCAAATACGGCGCGCTCAAGCAGATTGGTTTCTGGAACGAAGAAGTGTTTCTGGATATGGCGGATTGGGACGTGTGCTGGCGGTTTACGGCGGCGGGGAAGGAAATTATCCTCTCTTATGTTTCCGTTCTGCGCCACAGTGTGGGCGAAGGAAAGAAAAAAGTGGGGCCCATCGAGCTGCGGGTCGGCCGTCCCTTCCGGGAATATTATCAGACCCGGGATTGTTTGTATCTTCTGAAAAAGAAATATGTTCCCTTCAAATTCAAAGCACGGTTTGTGGCCATGGTGACGGTTCGGCCCATCCTGCATGTGCTGTTTCTGGAAGAAAAAAAGCAGCGGCTGCATTATATGCTAAAGGGAATTCATGACTATAAAAAGGGATTTCGGGGAGCTTTGCGCGAATAAGCCGCTTATCGCAACACGTTTTCATACCACAAATGAATCAGGAAAGGACGATTTGCATGAAAGGCATCATCTTGGCCGGCGGGGCCGGTACCCGGTTGTATCCCCTGACCATGGTCACTTCCAAGCAGTTGCTACCAGTGTATGACAAGCCCATGATTTACTACCCGCTCAGTACCCTGATGCTGGCGGGCATTCGGGAGATCCTGATCATCTCCACCCCGGAGGACACGCCGCGGTTTGAACACCTGCTGGGGGATGGCGGCCAGTTTGGCTTGCGTCTTTCCTACAAGGTGCAGCCCTCGCCGGATGGTCTGGCCCAGGCGTTCATCCTGGGTGAGGAATTCCTGAACGGTGAAGCCGGGGCCATGGTGCTGGGGGACAACATCTTCTACGGCAACGGCTTTGGCAAGCTGCTGCGGGCTTCCGTGGAAAACGCGGAAAAGAACCGGCGGGCCACGGTGTTTGGCTACTATGTGAACGATCCGGAACGCTTCGGCGTGGTGGAGTTTGATGCCCAGGGCCATGTGATTTCCGTAGAGGAAAAGCCCAAGGCACCCAAGAGCAATTACGCCATCACGGGCCTGTACTTCTATCCCCAGGGCGTGTCCGCCATGGCCAAGGAGGTCAAGCCCTCCGCCCGGGGCGAATTGGAAATCACCACCCTGAACGATATGTACTTAAAGCGGGGCCTATTGGACGTGCAGCTGCTGGGCCGGGGCTTTGCCTGGCTGGACACCGGCACGATGGACAGCCTGGTGGACGCCGCCGATTTCGTGCGGATGATCGAAAAGCGCCAGGGCATCAAAATTTCCGCGCCGGAGGAGATCGCCTTCAAAAACGGCTGGATCGACAAGGAAAAGCTGCTGGCATCCGCTGCCCGGTACGGCAAGAGCCCCTATGGGGAGCACCTTAAGGCCGTGGCTGATGGCAAAGTGCGTTATTGACGGAAGGAGAGGGATTCATGAGCAAGACCATCATCGTCACCGGCGGCGCCGGGTTCATCGGCAGCAATTTTATTTTCCATATGCTGGATAAGTACCCGGAGTATCGCATCGTCTGCCTGGATAAATTGACCTACGCGGGCAACCTGTCCACCTTGAAGCATGTGATGGACAAGCCCAACTTCCGCTTCGTCAAGCTGGATATTTGCGACCGGGAGGGTGTGTTCCGGCTGTTTGGGGAAGAGCATCCGGACATCGTGGTGAATTTCGCCGCGGAAAGCCATGTGGATCGCTCCATCGAAAACCCCGGCGTGTTCCTGCAAACCAACATCATGGGAACCGCTACGCTGATGGACGCCTGCCGCAAATACGGTATCGAGCGGTACCACCAGGTGAGCACCGATGAAGTGTACGGCGATCTGCCCCTGGACCGGCCGGACTTGTTCTTCACCGAGGAAACGCCCATCCACACCAGCAGCCCCTACTCCGCTTCGAAGGCCAGCGCCGATCTGCTGGTCATGGCTTATCACCGCACTTTCGGCTTGCCGGTCAGCATTTCCCGCTGCTCCAATAACTACGGTCCCTATCATTTCCCGGAAAAGCTGATTCCGCTGATGATCGCCAACTGCCTCAACGATAAGCCCCTGCCTGTGTATGGCGAGGGCCTGAACGTGCGGGATTGGTTGTATGTGGAGGACCATTGCCGGGCCATTGACCTGATCATTCATAAGGGCCGGGTGGGTGAAGTGTACAACGTGGGCGGCCACAACGAGATGAAGAACATCGACATCGTCAAGATGATCTGCAAAGCCCTGGGAAAGCCCGAATCGCTAATTACTTATGTGGCCGACCGCAAGGGCCACGATATGCGCTACGCCATTGATCCTACCAAGATCCATAACGAGCTGGGGTGGCTGCCGGAAACCAAATTTGCCGACGGCATCCAAAAGACCATCGATTGGTATCTGAACAATCGGGCATGGTGGGAGGAAATCATTAACGGCGAATATCAGCATTATTATGAGAAGATGTATGGCAACCGGGAGAAGGCGTAAATGAAGATTTTTGTAACGGGCGTCAATGGCCAGCTGGGGTACGATGTGGTGAACCGTTTGGCCGCCCGGGGGCACCACTGCGTGGGCAGCGATATCACCGGGGCCTATCATGGCGCTCAGGATGGCACCGCTGTGTGCAGCGCCGATTACGTGCAGCTGGATATTACGGATGCCCAGGCCGTGGCCCGGGTGATCGGGAACGTGAAGCCGGATGCCGTTATTCACTGCGCCGCCTGGACGGCGGTGGACGCCGCTGAGGAAGGGGAGAACCGGGCCAAGGTGCACGCCATCAATGGGGAAGGCACCCGGCATATTGCCCAGGCGTGCAAGGAAAACAGCGCGAAGCTGCTGTACATCAGCACCGATTACGTGTTTGACGGCCAGGGCGATCAGCCCTGGAAGGCGGATGATCAACATTACGCGCCCCTGAATGTGTATGGCCAAAGCAAGCTGGAGGGCGAGCAGGCGGTCAGCGGCACGCTGGAGAATTACTTCATCGTGCGCATCGCCTGGGTGTTTGGCAAGAACGGCAAAAATTTCATCAAAACCATGCTGAACGTAGGCAAGACGCACGATACCGTTCGGGTGGTGAACGACCAAATCGGAACGCCCACCTATACCTACGATCTGGCCCGGCTGCTGGCGGATATGATCGAAAGCGATAAGTACGGCTATTACCACGCCACGAATGAGGGCGGCTACATCAGCTGGTATGATTTTACCCGGGAAATTTACCGCCAGGCGGGGATGGCCACCCAGGTGCTGCCCGTCACCACCGCGGAGTACGGCCTGAGCAAGGCGGCCCGGCCCATTAACAGCCGGCTGGATAAAAGCAAGCTGCGCACCGCCGGGTTTGAGCCCCTGCCCGCCTGGCAGGACGCTTTGAACCGGTATCTGAAAGAGATCGGAGAGATTTGACATGGGACAGATCACAGTGGAAAAGAACGTGGGCGGCATCGAGGGCCTGTGCGTCATCACGCCCAAAGTCCATGGCGATTCCCGGGGCTACTTTATGGAAACCTATAGCCAGCGGGACATGGAGGAAGCCGGGCTGAATATTGTTTTCGTGCAGGATAACCAGAGCATGAGCGTGAAGGGCGTGCTGCGGGGGCTGCACTTCCAGAAGCAGTATCCCCAAACCAAGCTGGTGCGGGTGATCAGGGGCAGCGTGTTTGACGTGGCGGTGGACCTGCGCGCCGGGTCAAAGACCTATGGTAAATGGTTTGGGGTGGAACTGACGGAGGAAAATAAAAAGCAGTTCCTGATCCCCAAGGGCTTCGCCCACGGCTTCCTGGTGCTCAGCGATACCGCCGAATTCTGCTATAAGTGTGACGATTTCTATCACCCCAACGATGAAGGTGGCCTGGCCTGGAACGACCCGGCCATCGGCGTCCAGTGGCCCCAGGTGCAGGGAAACTACGACGGCACCGCTTCCGCCGCCGGCTATGCCCTGGTGGATGGCACACCGTTGAACCTGTCTGAAAAAGACCAAAAGTGGCTGGGTATTTAAACTTTTTTCGCCCTTGGACCGGTGGAAAGGATGGGGCAAGCATTCATACTATTCTCCGTCTAAAACATGGAATCTTTGGTTGCCTTTTCCGCTCTGGCTTTGCATCATTCCGGTCAACGTAGAACAGCTATCTCTCCCTTTGTTCAGCTTAGCCAGAGCGAAAAATTCATCCTGAATCTTTCAATCTTTCAGACGTCAAATAGTATCAGAAGCTACGAAAAAAACTCCGAATCAGTTGGATTCGGAGTTTTTGGTTATCAGGCCCTTACTTTTGCAGGAACGCCATAAAATGTTCTTTGTTTTTTCGCGCCGTGGTGGTAGGGCGACCCAGGTTTTCCCGCGCACCAATGGCGCATCGCACCTCGATCAGGGAAAGAGAAGACTGCGCTCTGGCTGCCGTTAGCGCTTGGTCCAGTGCGTCGAACGTGTCAACACGGAGGGCTTCAGGATAGCCGCAGCCTTTGGCTACCGTGACCAAATCGATGTTGCGCATCACGGTCGGCTGTCCGCCAACGGTTTCATGGGCGCCGTTATTGATGACGATGTGAACAATATTGGCAGGCTTGTATGCGCCCAGAATAGCCATGGCGCCCATATGCATGAGCGCGGCTCCATCCCCATCCACGATCCAAATTTTTTTCTCGGGACGCTGCAACGCAATGCCCAGGGCGATGGATGAGGCATGGCCCATGGAACCTACGGTGAGAAAATCCCGGTCGTGGGGCTGTTGTTGGGCTTCTCGAATCTCAAACAATTCCCGGGATGCTTTGCCGGTGGTGGAGACAATGGGGTCATCTCCTGAAGCCTGGGTAATGTGACGGATAATGCTTTCCCGGAGCATAGTGTTTTCATTTGCGTATGTAATTTTACCGTCGTATTTCAATGCGTTTTTACGCACAACGAAGGCCACTTGCTTTCCTTGGGATAAAAGGGGCCGGAAGGCAAGCATGGTTTGCTCCAGCTCTTCCGGGGTGGTATCCGGCCCCACAATGCAGGTTTGAACATCCATGTCCTTCAGCAGCTGAAGGGTTACTTTTCCTTGATAAACATGCTGAGGCTCATCGGGCACGTTGGGCTCGCCCCGCCAGCCCACCACAAAGATACAGGGAATGGCGTACACATGATCGTTCAGCAGAGAAGCCAGAGGATTGATGATGTTGCCTTCCCCACTGTTTTGCATGTAAACAACCGGCACGTTTCCCGTCGCCAGGTGGTAACCGGCGGCAATGGCGGCGCAGTTTCCTTCATTGGCGGCGATGATGTGGTGCTGCCCGTCTACGCCGTATATGTCCATCAGATAATTGCACAGCGCCTTGAGCTGTGAATCCGGCACGCCGGTAAAAAAGCTGGCTTGCAGGATATTTACAAATTTTTCTACGCGCATGAAGGCTGTCCTTTCTCTTTTTAGATTTCGTCGATCAGCGTAATAATATCCTTGATGGCCATGAGCCGGTCGTCCACTTCCTTGGCCCGGTGGTTTTTCAGGATGTCCACAGCGGTCTGCTGCATGGCCGGGAAGGCGCTGCGGGTGAGCTGGTTGGCATAAATGACAATATTCACACCATGGGCGGCCAATTCTTCTTCGGTGACGGTGTTAAAGGAAGTGGGCACCACCACGAGGGGCGTTTTGGCATCTTTTTTGCGGAAGGCATCGCAGAATGAAAGGATCTCTTCCGGGTCTTTTTTCCGGCTGTGAATCATGATGCCATCCGCTCCGGCTTTCACGAATGCGGCTGCCCGCTCCAGCGCGTCCTGCATTCCCCGTTCCAGGATCAGGCTTTCAATGCGAGCGATGATCATGAAATCATCAGTCAATTGTGCCGCTTTTCCTGCCGCGATTTTAGCGGAAAAATTTTCAATAGTGTCTTGTGTCTGCTGCACCTCGGTGCCAAACAGGCTGTTTTTCTTTAGCCCGGTTTTGTCTTCAATGATGACGGCAGACACGCCCATGCGTTCCAGCGAACGCACCGTGTAGACGAAATGCTCGGCCAGTCCGCCGGTATCGCCGTCAAAAATGATGGGTTTGGTCGTCACTTCCATAATATCGTCAATGGTGCGGAAACGGCTGGTCATATCCACCAGTTCAATATCCGGCTTGCCCTTGGCGGTGGAATCACACAGCGAGGAAACCCACATGGCGTCAAATTGGTCCAGCTTTCCATTGTTTTCCACCACCGTTTTTTCTGCGATCAGGCCAGTCAAGCCGCTGTGCGCTTCAATAGCCTTAACCACGGGGCACATATGGATCAGCTGGCGCAGCCGTTTTCTGCGGTATTCCGGCATGGCCAGTTTTTCCCGCATTACGGCGTCCATCTTTTTTACTTTTTCGTTGTATGTGTAGGGAACTTCAATCAATTCGCCACCATGGACGCGCAGCAGCTCCAGCAAATGTTCCCGGATAGTGGATTCAGGGCCTGTTTTCCAGTTATCGCCGTGAATGACGTAATCGGGCTGCACAAGCGTGATGATATCGTCGTAATGCATATCTTCCTGCACTACCACCTGACTGACTCCGGGGATGGTGCGGTATAGCTTAACACGGTCTTCGATGGGAATGGTGGGAAACTTATTATAGCGGATGGAAGCTTTGTCACCCAGGGCGCCAACAATGACCTCGCCGTACTTCTGCGCTTCTTTGATAATGTTCAGGTGGCCGTCATGAATGATATCGGTGCAGAAACAGGTGTATACTTTTTTGCATGTTTTGCTCATTTGCTTCACTCCTTGTACTGAACTGGCACTGCTATGCCATTTGCGCACAAAGCCGCTTCCAAAACAACGAAGAAATCCCGAATGTCCTGAACATCAATGGCGCCTAAGGCGCACAAGCGGAATGTGTTTGTGGTAGAAATTTTGCCAGGGTAGATGGTGAATCCGCGCTGGTAGCAATAATCGTGCACCTTAGCGAAATTCCAATTGGGATCATCGGGGTACAGGGCGGAAACAACTAAACCGCTTTGAATTTCTTTGGGAAGATAGCTTTTGAAGCCAAGGACGGCGAGGCCTTCATGGATGGCCTCGAAAACTCGGGTGTGACGGGCCCATTTGGCTTGTTCGCCTTCGGCAAAGTATTCCTTCAGGGCTTGCCGGGTAGCATAGATGGTCTGCACTGGGGGCGTGAAATGCATTTCTCCGGTTCTTTCAAAAAAATCATATTGGAGATATAAATTGCAATAGTAGGAGCGCTTGGGGTAAAAGCGGGATTGCTCGATGGCAGCACGATTGCCCACCACAAAGGAAAGGCCGGTCATGGCCATCAGGCCTTTTTGAGCGGAGGCCATGCAGAAATCAATTTGATCTTCTTCTATATGGATGGGGCGCATGGCATAGGTAGAGGTGGTATCCACCGTAAAAATCGCGCCGTACTGGTGCGCCAGCGCGCCGATTTCACGGATGGGGTTGAGCAAACCGGTGCCGGTTTCATGATGGGTGGTATGCACCAGCGCTATATCTGGATTGGCTTCCAGCGTTTGCTCAACGATGCGCAGATCGGGCAGTTCATTGACAGGAAAACGCAGATCAATGTGCGGCAAGCCGTAATATTCGCAGATTTCCACGGCGCGGGTGCTGTATGCGCCATTGTTGATAATTAGCGCTTTTTTATCCTTCGGAAGCAAGGAATTAAGGCACACATCAATGTTCATGGTGCCTGAGCCGCAGAAGAGAACGGACGTATACTTTTCCAGATCACCATGCACGATCTGAACCAGCTGCTGGCGCAAATCCTTCATCATTCCGGCAAACTCCGCTTCCCGCGGGCAAATATCCGGCACTACTTGAGCCATTTTCACGGTGTCCGTGGTAGTAGAAGGGCCGGGATTGAGCAGAATATTGCGTTTAATATTCAAAGATTGAATGGTTTCTTGGCTGTACATGGGTGAATTCCTCCTTATTGCAGCGGGATTGGCGTTATTGCTTCCTATCAAACCGTTTTTTTTCCTTCAGGTAAAAAATGGCGCCCAGGGCAATCCATGCAACCAGCATGATGTAGCTTTCTTTTCCGAAATGAACGCCGGAAAGGCCGGGAAGGGGGATCAATTGCAGCACGATGAAGGAGACAGAGAAAATGACGCCAATGACAGCCAAGGCCTTCAGTAGGGGCGTTCCATCCTGGTCCCGCTTTAAGGTGACCAATGTGGCAGCGCAGGTGAAAAAATAGCCTATGGATGCGCCAATGGCGGACATGTCCACAAACCAGCCCAGCGCTTCTCTGCCCAGAATGGGGCCGGACAGGGAAATGATCATGCAGAAAATCATGGCATTGCGGGGTGTACTGTGCTGGCTATCTATTTTGCTGAATGTTTTGGGCAGGAAGCCTTCGCAGCTCATGGCGTACATCAGGCGGCTGGAGGCCAGATAGAAGCCCATAATGCCCGACAGAACAGCGCAGGAAACGGCCACGCCCACAAGCACCTTGCCAAACCGGCCAAGCAATTCCTCCGCCGCAATCAACAGCACCCAATCGCCAGCCATGACCCGGTCAGGCCAATTTTCCAGGGCGGCTGCGGCCACTGTATTATTGGCCACATACACTACGCAGCCAAATAAAATCGCCACAACCATGATGCCCATGACTTTTTTATAGGAGAATTTAAATTCCTCCGCCGCCTGGGGGATGGTATCGAAGCCCACAAAGGCCCAAGGGGCGATGGCAAAGGTAGCCAGAATGGCCGACAGAATGCCGCTGGAGCCTTGATGAGAAAAAGTGTGAATGGCTTCGCCGGTGGCTCCGGCAGCCATGGCAGCTTTTTTATCAAAGCCCCAGATTGGGCGCAGATGGAGGGCGCTTGTCTTGCTGCTGATCAGCGCGGCAATGATGAGCGTAAACACAGATACGGCCAGCAAACCGGCTAACAGGCTTTGGATGATGCCTGCTTTTTTGACGCCCAGGATATTCAAAATACCAAATAGAATTAAAATTCCCATGGCCAGCAGCATTTCGCCCATCCACACGTCAAAACCGGCGATTTGATAATGGAAACCCCATTTGAGGATATCCGCCGATCCATCCAAACCGTCTACGATCAGGCCAATGGCGGTTGAATTCATAGGAACGTTGGTCAGGTAGGCAGCCACCAAAAACCAACCACACAAAAAAGCGGCCGCTTTGGAAAAGCAAAACTTGGTGAAGGTGAATTCACCGCCTGCTTTGGGATATTTGGGAACCATGTAGGCATAGCTGGCGGCAATGATGATCATAACCAGCGCTCCAAGCGCCATGGCAATTGCGGTGCCGGCTACGCCGGAATTGGGGAGAAATTTTTTTCCGGGATTGATGAACGATCCCCAGCCGATGATACATCCGAAAGCAATGGCCCATACGTGCAGGGGGTTCAACTGGCGCTTGAGGCCAGGCGTTTGACTTTTTGTGCTCATTTTTTTCTCCTGATATTCAAAATGATTGGAAGGGAAATGGGGGAGATGTTTTCAAGCGCCGGCGGTCAGACATCATAGGTTCTGTCAATGGCTTTTAATTCACGGAAGGTGTCGATTTCAACGATATCCTCATCCAGGCAGGGACGAATTTCGATTTTATATTGGCCCTTGAAAACCTGGTTGGCCACGGTTTCCCAGTAGCGTTCCTTCCCCCCAGGCATTTCATAGGCCTGCTTAATGTGTTCGGACAGCTTGGCACCATCATCCGTATTCCAATAATAGATGCCAACCATTTGATAGCAGTTCAGACCGCCTACTTTTTCTTCGTCCACACAGCGATCTTTTACCGTCAGGCACCAATCGTCCGTTCTTTCTTTCCATATGCCCAGCACATCGGATTGATAGTGGTATTTGGTGATGATGCGAGGATTGGATACAAGCAGATCCGCTTCCAGCACATAGGCGTTACGCATCAGGTAGCGGGCCACCATGGCGGAGGAAATATTGTTGGCTTCGTTGTAAACAGGGTTTTCCAGGAACTTGATCATGGGATACTTGTACAGAAGCTGATCAAATTGCTCAGCCAAATAGCCGCGCACGATATAGATTTCCTGAATACCGGCGGCAAGGCAAGCGTCAATCAGGCTGTCGATGATGCGCCGGCCATTCACGCGTACCAGGGGCTTGGGCGTGTTGAGCGTGATGGGCACCAGTCGGCTGCCAAAGCCTGCCGCGATAAAAATGGCCCGTTTTGCCCGATAGGGCTCCAGGGCATCCAAACCGGCGGTGGTGATTTGCCCATGCTCTACGAATTTACAGTTGGTCAATTCGTTCAGGGTTTTGTTGACAGTGCCCAGGGAATGGCCGGTTGCTTCTTCCAGCTGGCGCTGGCTCATTTTTTCATTGCTTTCCGCCAGGACGGTGAGAAGATCAAATTGTTTTCTGCTCAGGCTCATAAGGTTTCCTCCTTGGGATGATTGTGTTCTATTTTGCGCTGGGCGCAAGAGTGGGATGAACAGGAAGGGGGCAAAAGAAAATAAACATTAGTAGCGGCCGTTTTGCGTTCAGAACGCTGGAAACGATCCGCTACTGATGAACAAGCGATAGTGTTTGACTCCGCTTATTCAGATGGACTTTTTTGAACCAGATGCTTTACTTTACTGGCTCCCTTCCATAATACACCAATCAGGCGATTTTGTACAGCATAATTATCGTGAAAAGCACGTTTTGTTTGAATTATTCTTCTTTTTATTTCTTTTTTGAACGGAATTTTCTGGGTGGGACGCGGCTCCAGCGCGGGATAGCGAATCTTACGATGGGCGATGGCGTCGTCCACAATATCCATAATAAGGGAAGAACACGTGCCAATGTTCTTAAAGTTCGTCCTGGCAAATTCTTGCGTTTGCTGACAGTAGGTGGAATAATCTGAAATGATACGGGAAACGCAGGAGGACAAATCCTTCTTTTTAGTGGTGATTACAAAGTCATAATTGCAGCTGGGATAGCGGCTGGGCGTGACGTCAGGAATCAGCCAATCGGAAACGGAAACGGCGGGCACCCCCATCATGGTGGCTTCGCACATGGTGGAGGATTCTTCCGATACCAGCACGTCCGCGGCGGCGATGGCCAGGAAAATGTTTGTGGCGGGCGGGAGGATGGTGACGCCTGGAATATTCTTGTGCAGCCGGTTCATTTTTTCGATATTTTCAATCTGCTGGGGATACAAAGCAGGGTTCCAGGGGGCTTGCTTAATGAGGATATTCACATGCAAAGGGAGCATAGCTTGCACAAAATCATCCTGTTTTCCATCGTTTTCCCAGGCGGGGGCGTATAGGATGGTTTTTTTGTTGGGATCCAGGCGATGCTTCTGATAGAAGTCCTTTTTATAATCAGCGGATACCAGCTTGCTGACTGCGTCTGCCTTGGGCCATCCGACAACATAGGTGCCCAGCCGGGGCCGGGCATAGGTGTTACTGGAGGAGGCCCGCCAATTTTCCGCCCATTGATCGCTGGGCAAAAAGCCAATATCGTATTTATTCCATGGCTCCAGAAACCAAATGTCCGGCCAATTTCCGTATTGCTGCGTGATATCGTGCAGCATAATGACGGAAAATTTGCTGTACTGGGGAAAATTGATGTGCTGGCAATAGAAGCCAATTTCACATTTTTCAAATTTATTGTCCGTCAGTTTTACGGTATAGCCCCGTTTTTCTGCTTCCTGAGCAATGGGTTCATATTGCGCCTTTTCCGCGCCGTCCATATAAATGAACGTTATGTTTTTTTGAATCATATGGGTTCATTCCTTTCGCTGGATGAGCTGGACCATGGATAAAATTTTCTTCCGAAAAAGAAAGGCTACCGCAAGAATGAGCACAATGCTGCCATAACGCACAAGCGTATAGCGGTACAACAGCAGACACGCGGGGATAATGGCCAACAGCGCCAGGCAGGAAAGAATGATGAACCGTTCGTCAAACACCCTGGTGCCGTTAATGTTTTTCCTGCATACGGAGCGCATGAAGAAATAATGCATGACCATAAACAAGGCATAGCAGGCCAATGTAGTATATCCGGCGGCAATGAACCCGAACAGGGGAATAAAAATGGCGTTGAGGATAATGTTGCTCACAGCGCCCACCGTGGAGGCCACCATGACATACTTGGTTGCGCCATAGTAAAATTCTATGTCCGAAAACAGACTGTAGCAGAAGGTAAAATACACGCTCAGCGCCACGGATGGAATGATCCAGATGGCGGCGTAATAATCCGGCGGCCCCATAATGCCGACAAATTCCGGCGCGATTAAAATCACGCCAACGCTCATCACGCCGATCAGAACGCACAATTGATTGCCGATTTTGGCGATGGGATGATAATCCTTTTCTTTCAGCTTGCTGTAAACCCACGGAACCAGGGAGCCGTTGATGGCGCCGATAAAAATATTCATCACCATCGAGATTTGATAGGCCAAGCCGTATATGGCAGATTTGTCCGTGCCGTCCATGCTGTCAATCATGATCCGGTCGGCTTGCCCAAGGACAATCAGGGAGAGATAATGGGGAATCAACGGGATATTGAATTTCAGGCCGTGAAGCCAGTATTTCTTATCCACAAAGCAAGGGCACTTGATAAAATGATACACATAGAACCCGGCGCCCACAAGCCCCTGAATGGCCAGAAAGCCCCAAATGACGGCGTTTTCACGCAAATCGGTATGTCGGAGAAGCATAATGCTGACGGCCGGCGTGAGCATAGATACGAGCAGCGTGGCCAACACCATTTTTTTATATCTGTACTCTACCCGCTGCCGGACAGACCAGAAAGAAAACGCGGGATAGAAAAGATAATAAGAGAACAGGAGCAGCATGGTGGGAAGATCCATCTTGACCAGGGAACTCCAAAACGATGGGCGTACCAGATAGACCAAAAACAGCCCAATGGTGATGAGCGTGCTCAGCCCCTGCATGGAGGAAGTGTACCTGTCCCGGTCGTCCGGGTAATCCACCATGGCTTTGGTAAAGACGCCGCAATACAGGTTAAGTGTGGCCAGAATGATGAGGATATCCCGCCAGGATTGAAAAACCACGTATTTTCCGTATTCGGTGGTGGTCAGCATTCTTGAATACAGGGGCACAACAATAAACGAAATCCCTTTTTGGAGAATGCTGCATAGGGTGTACCAGATGGAGGCTTTGGCCGGGGCTTCCATCGCGTGGTATTTTTGAAAGGCTTGCTTGACAGTTATCATATATCGTTCTCTTTGCATCGCTGGGAGATGAATGCGGCAATGGCTTCACAGGCGCCCGGCTGCTCAAAGGACATGAATCTTCTTCTCCGCTCTGCCCGCAGCGCTTGTCCCTTTGCGGGATAGGTCAGGTGATCCTGAATGGCTGCCAGAAGTGCTTCCTGAGTTTGAGGCGTATCTCCGCAGGCAACCTCGTCCAGGCCAAAGTATAGCCCCCGGTCATGGTGCGCATAATCATCATAGTCGTATACATAATGAAGAATGGGACGATCGGTGGCCAGAAAATCAAAGAAGCAGCTGGAGTAATCGGTGATCAGCATATCGGCCGCGGCCAGCAATTCCTGGGCGGCAATATCATTCATGGCAATGACCCGGTTAGACACGGGGCGAAGATCAGCCCGGTCACGATTGACGAAATGAGCTTTTTCGATGATCACGGCGTTGTGGGCTTCCAAGAGAGCTTGCAGTTCCGCTGGCCTGTCCATGGCCTGAAAGGAGAAGGTGCCGGCTTGCTTATCGCGGAAGGTAGGCATGTACGCGAGAATACGCTCCGGCTGTGTGCCGGTTTTTTGGGCAATCGTTTCCAGCAGGCTGTGTCTGCATTCATTCATGGCCTGTTCATGATAAAACAGGGTGTTTCGCGGATAGCCGGCTTCTATGATGCGGTTCTTTTCCACGCCAAAGGCGCTTTTCATTATGCGGGTCATTTCTCCGGACACGGATAAATAATACTGCGCGCCGTAGGTTTTTAGCAGCCATTCTGAATAGCGGCGCTTGATGGGCTGACTGGGCGGAACCATATCATTGCCGATTTTTTTCCAGGGCATTCCATGCCACAAATTGATGGTCAGCGCACCGGAAAAGTAGTATTCAAAAGCATCGTTTTCCGTAAAATCCACAAAGCCTTGGTTCATGATGAACACGCCCGCGCTTTGGAGCAGGCGGATCGCCTTGGGAGAATCCATCTCCACAACTTGAATGGCGGAAGCCAGCGACCGGGTATCCGTTTGTTTTTTGGCGATCCATACCACGCGAATCTCCGGCCGCGTGGCTGCGACGTGGTTGGCCAGGTAAAGGCAATTGTCACAGCACCGAGTGCCAAACCATTCGCCGAACACCCAGGTATGAAAATCCCGCTTCTTACAATTATAGCGTTTTTTAGAGAGAAGCTTATGGATATTGCGCGATACAATGTTCACTTTCTGTACTCCTGTGTCAGCATGAGGAACATGGAAACTGCTTTTGTTCTGGGGCAAGGGGAGAAGACTATTTGTGCAGATCTTGCTTGATTTGGGTGGTACTGATTTCCGGTGTCCGGGGCAGATACACCACTTCAACCCCCTCGTCCTTCAGGAAGTCAAATTTTCCCTTCCAATCATCACCCATGACAAAGGTGTCCACATGATATTCGTGCACGTCCGTTTTTTTCTGCTCCCAGCTTTCCTCTGGAATGACCAAGTCGACATAACGGATGGATTCTACCAGGGCCTTCCTTTGCTCATAGGTGAAGTAACATTTCTTGTGCTTTTCATTCCAGTTGAAATCATCCGTAGAAATTACCACAATCAGGTAATCTCCCAGCGCTTTGGCACGGCGGAGTAAATTAATATGACCATAGTGCAGCAAATCAAAAGTACCATATGTAATAACCCTTTTCATGCTTTGCGCTCCTTTTTTCGTGATGGGCATTTGGAACTGCGGCGGCTTCAGGCGGAAGCGCCGGGAAGCATTGGCCCCATTTCACACCGTTTGCTTGCGTTTATCCATCGGGCAGCTACGCTGTATGGCTTTCCGGTGAAGCCTCAAACAAATCCTCCGTTGATTACGGAGGATTTGTTGAATATAGCTGTGGAAGCAGTGGCTCTAAAGCGTCCGGGAAATAGGAATCCAGCCGCATTTCCGTGCTGTCGTTTAGAAAATTTTTTTAGTTCCAGTTGATCTGGTAGTAATCGTTGATCAGCGGATCCTGATACCAGCGGTCGGCCTTTTCCCAGGTATAGGCTTCCGGGTAATTGCTCAGCTTGACCACTTTTTCCGCGTTCTTGCGCATGGTCTTGCAGGCGTCGGTTAAGGGCTTGTTCGCGCTGCTGCGAAGCTTGGCAGAAGCGTTGTCAAAGGCGGACACGGCAGCCTTGCAGGATTTCTCCAGCGCGGAAATGGCGTTTTTCAGGTCCTTGGAGGGATTGCTGCGCAGCTTCGCGTATTCCAGGATCGCCTGGGCCTGACGAATATTCTGCACCGCCTGGAAGCCGCCGTTGAGCAGCCAGCTGCAATATTCCTTGCTGGTGTAGGGGATTTCCTTGGCGTTGATGCCGTACACTTCCTTAATCAGCTTGGTCCGGGCGGCCTGATCGGTAATATTCAGGTTCCAGTAGCCCAGCACGTACAGCACATACTCGCCTTCCATCATGTGGGAGCCGATTTCGGCGCTGTCCACCCCCTGGAAGAAATCCCACAGGTCGGTGATGACCCGGATGCCGTTCATATCGGTAAAGAAATTGACGGAGCTCTTTTGCGTGGTGGCCCACAGTTCGTTGAGCATGTTCATGTCACTCTTGAGCTTATCGAAGAGGGCGATCATCATTTTCCGGTCCCGGTTGGTGCGGCCGATATCGTCCCGATCCACGGTGGCATTCTTTCGAGCGCGGACGTAGTCCACCACGCCCAGGCCGTCCAGATGCTGGAAGCCTTCCTTATAGCGCGTGCCGCTACTGCCGCGATAGGTCATTTCCAGATCGTAGTCAATGCCGCCCATCACATCAATCAGGGTACGCAAGGCCGTCATGTCCACAGCGCAATAAGCGTCGATGCGCACGCCGCCCAGCAGCCAGCTGACGGTGTCCCGCACGTGCCGAAAGCCCTCTCTGGGGTTGGTGGCGGTATTAAATGCGGCATTGAGTTTATACACGCCGTGAACGCCGGGCACATACACCAGCGTATCCCGGGGAATAGAAACCAGGTCAATGCGGCCTTTGGTCTTGTTAATGGACAGGAGCATGACCACGTCCGTATGGCTGTCCATAATGTTCCATTTATCGCCACTGGCACGGAGTTCGCCGGAACTGACGTCAATGCCCATGAGCAGAATATTAAGAAAATCATCCTCGGTCCGTGCGTATTCCACCGTATAGGGCGTCAGCATCGGATTGTGCTGTTCCGTAGCAGCCAGACTGGGACAGGCCGCGCTAAAAAGCAGCAGGGTGAGCAGAAATACAGCCGTCAGTTTTTTGGGTGTCATGGTGAATTGTCTCCTTGCATATGCAAAAATGGATTCTTCGCTGGATCAGGCGTAGGCGGCGGGCTTCCGCACACCGGTGACAATGCAGCCAATGACGGGGCACCCGGTCTTTTCCAGGGTTTGTTTGGTTTGGTGCAGTTTCCGGGAATGGGTCAAATGATCCCGGGCAACCAGCACAATGCCGTCGCACAGCGGGGCGAACGAGCCGGTTTCATCAGCGCTGAAGCCCCCGGAGGTGTTGATCAGCACCAGGTCAAATTGCGCCGCGCAGGCTTTCAACAGCGTTTCCGTTTGCTCGCCGGAAAGCAATAACGCCGAATTGGCCACTTTTTTTCCGGCGGGGAGCAGTGTCAGGTTGGCTGTGTCTGTGTCGTGCAGCGATGCGCTCAGCTCGCAGCGGTTGGTCAGGTACTGGGCCAGGCCCGCTTCATTTTCATCCATTCCGTAAAGCGCGGACACGCCGTTTTGCCGCAAATCGGCGTCAATTAAAACCGTCTTTTTCCCCTGCTTGCCCAGGGCCTGGGCCAGTTGGATCAGCAGAGCGTCCTTATCCTCAGCGCAATCGCAGCTGGTGAAAATAATTTTTTTCAGCTCGCTTTTGGCGTACAAAAGATTGGTGATGATGGTATTCAGCGCTTCAGTTTGGGCGGCGTCCAGTGCCGGCAGATTTTGAATGATTGCTTTTTTCATTGCTCTATCCTCATTATTCGCTGTGTTCAGGTGCTTTTTTTGCTGCGCTTTTGCTTTTTCTCCTGTTCAGACAGCGGCATGGCGCCCAGCATGGGAATGGCCAAATCCCGTTCCACGGTTTCCCTGTTCTTGATCCGGTCATCCAGGATGAAGATCAGCGCGTAGGCAACGGTCATGATCAGCGCGCTCAGCAAAAACGCCAAAACACTTTTGACTACCAGCCCGCGATACGGCTCCAGCAGGGAGGGTTTTTCAAAGATGGAGGGAATGCGGGAACCCATGCGGTCTTCGATGAACAGCCGGGCCGCTTCAGAATATTCCTCCACCAACCGCAGCGCTTCATATTCGCTGTTGGAAGAAACGGTGATCACCAGTATGCGGGTGCCGCTGGGGTTGGTCAATTCGATCATCTTATCCAGCTGCTCATTGGTATATTCATGATGCAGTTTTTGCCGGATTTGCTCATGAATTTCCACATTGGAAAACACTTGCCGGTAGTCGGTCACCAGGGAAGAACCCAATTGCAAGTCGGACAGATCGACGATGGCATTGCTGCCGCCCATGATATACAGCTTTTCCGTGGCTCGGTAAGTATAGGACGCGCCAAACAGCACCCATAGCGCGACAATAACCGTCACAGCCACGGCGACGATCGAAATTTGCCGCAGATGCTTCAGCAGGTAGCGCGCCAGCGCCCGCATATCCACATCCAGATTGTCGGAGACCTTTTCATCAATGAACGTGTCTTCGTCCAAAGATTGCATGTTCCACTCGTTGTTTGCCTGCATTCCAGTAAAACCGCCTTTCCCTGTATCATTGCATCCATTTGTGCATCCTTATCCAGCTGTCGCTTTGCGCAAAAAGCGCTGGATAAAGCCAGAATTTTCCTTGCTTGTTTTGATTCTGGATCGGGAAGCGCATTCCTCATCCATTATCCTCTCTATTATATACGGGCAGGAGAGAATTGTCCATTGTTTTTTTGTAAATAATTCGAGGAAATAGGCATTGGTGGGGCACAATGCCGGCCCCATCGCCGGTTGATTTTCTGCCTGGCGGATGATATAATTCCTTCAGCGTCCTACGAGAAAACGCATTTTGGGGTGCAGCCGGTTCCAGTACAGCAGGGAAAAGCGGATGAGCAGCCGGTCGAACAGCAGCATGCAGAAAAGATAAACGAAGAAAAAAGCGATGCTCAGGGCCGTGCCCATTTCCGCAAATTCCTGCATCACCGCTTCCACAGGAAAGAGCAAGAACAGCAGCGCATACATCAGCGCGAACGTGCCGGTGAACAGCAACGCCTTGATCAGCAGCCGCCGAACGCGGGAGGGGATGAGGTCGATGCGCCATTTCACGATGGGGTAGTAGCCAATGATCAGCAGGTAGAAAAATGCCGCTTCCTTGTCAAAGCCCAGGATCAGCACCAGGGCGGATACGGCAGCGTAAGTGGCCCATGCGGCTCTGCTGCTAAACTCCAAGAATACAAACAGGATCAGCAACCCGCATAGCATGGGCACGGCGTAGGTCGCCACAGGAATTACGCCGCCCAGCAGCATGATCACAGCAGACAGCGCCGCGGCCATGCCGCAAAAGGCCGTTTGCCGGGCGGCAGAGGATGCTTTGGTCATCAGTGGGCCTCCTTGACGCAGATTGAACACTGTATTGATTCGGGGCGGACGAATGAAATTCCTGCCCAACCGGAAGGAGAGACCGTTATGAGTGAAATTACCACCAGCGTGCAGATCGTGCTGCCCCAGCACTGCAATGGATACAAAAATCCCCGCCTGTTCGGCGGGCAGATCATGTCCTGGATTGATGTGATCGGGGCGGTGGCTGCCCGGCGGTACGCCCGTGCGGCGGTGACCACCGTGTGCGTGGATAACCTGAACTTCATTGCCCCGGCGTATCTGAACGACACCGTGGTGCAGGAAGCCTGGGTTACCTGGACGGGCCGTACCTCCATCGAGGTGCGGGTGGACAGTTATGTGGAGCAGGTGGACGGCAAGCGGGCTCTGGTCAACCGGGCCTATGCCGTCTACGTGGCTTTGGATGAAAACGACGCACCCATCGCCGTGCCCGAGTTCATCCCCCGGACGGAGGAAGAAAAGCAGGAATACGTGGCCGCTATCGGGCGAAGGAAAATCCGTCTGCAAAGGTGAGAAAGCGACGCGAAGAATTCAAACTTGCCACGCTACATGAAACAGGAAGAAAAAATGGCGCATGATACACCGTACAAGTGTTCATGCGCCATTGGTCTGTTTGCCGCTAATGAATCGTAGCTGATCTTTACCAGCACCGGACCGCGTCGCTGTAGAACTGGTTCATTTCTTCCTCGGTGGGGAAATTGGCCACATACATTTGATTGCCCATGGCACCGGAGAGGGCTTCGGGGATGCGCTCCATCATGCGCATTTGGCCGGCATATTTGGCGGCGAATTCCTCATGGCTCATTTGGAAAGGCTTGCCGTCCCGGCGGCCGGCGAAGGCGCAGAAGAAGTGCTCGCCCTGGGGCTTTGTGGAACGATCGAAAGCGATCATATCGGCCCAGATTTTGTATACGTCGGTGCTGTTGGCGTAGTTCATCATGTCCGGGGAGAAGCCGCCGCAGGGGCGCATGTTCACTTCCAGCGCAACCACGTCGCCCTGCTTGCCCATGGGCTGATCCTTCGTCAGGCGGAAGAATTCAAAATGTACAAATCGGCTCTTGACGCCGAAGCTCTTTACCGTTCGGCGGCCTGCGTCCCGCACGTCGTCGGCCAAGTCTTTCACGATATAGTACAGAGAATTGTCGTTATTGTTCACGATATCCATGATAGAATTGGGAGTCACGTTGCCGGTTTCAAAGATAGGGTTACCCTCGCTGTCGATGATGGCGTCGTAGCTGTTCACTTCGGCGGTGACGAATTCTTCCATGATGAAACGGATGCCGGGATCCCGCTCCGCCAGGAACGCGCCCAGTTCTTCTTCATTATCCAGCTTGTAGGTGTGGCTGGCGCCCACGCCGTTGTCGGGCTTGACGATGACGGGAAAGTGGACCTGGTGGATGAACGCCATGCAACCGTCGAAATCATCCACGATGTGGTACCGGGCGGTGCGGATACCAGCCTGCTGATAGTAGGGCTTCATGCCGCTTTTGTACTTGATCCGCTCCAGGTCCTCCACCTGCCAGCCGCTGAGAATGTGGAAATCGGTGCGCAGCATGGCGTCCCGCTCCAGCCAATATTCGTTGTTGCTTTCGATCCAGTCGATGCGGCCGTATTTGCTGATGAAAAAGGCCACGGCCCGATAGACTTCGTCATAGTTTTCCATGTTGGACACCTTGTAGTATTCATCCAGGCTGTCCAGCAATTCTTCGCTCAGCTCGTGGTAAGGCTGATCGCCGATGCCCAGCACCCGCAGGCCGTTGTTTTTCAGCTCACGGCAGAATTTCCAGTAGTTGGTGGGAAAATTGGGGGAAATAAAAACAAAATTTTTCATCGCGTAATTCCTCTTTTTGTCAGTCGATTAAATGCGGCACGTGATATTGCACCTGTTTATACCACCAGTCCCAGTCGTGGGCGCAGTCATGCCCCCACACGTCCACCCACACGTTGATGCCCTTTTCGTGGAAAATATCCCGCAGGCGGAAGGTGGTTTCGGGAATTTCCCAGGGGCCCTGACCCACCACAATGATGCCCCGGTGGTTGTTGTATTCCCGGATGTAGGGGTGGTCCGGGCTCATGCCTGCCAGGTAGTCGACGGGACTGTTTTGGTACACCCGCTCGTCCATGTAGCCGCCAAAACCATAGGAGGCGGTGTAAATGCCGCTGAGGGCCAGCAGGCCATCGAACAAATCCGGCCGGCGGAAGAACAGGTTGGCGGCATGGGTGGCACCCAGGGAGCACCCGAAGGCGATCACGCCGGGATAGCCCGTCCAGCCGTTACGCTGGTTCACCATGTCCCGGATGAAAGGCACAATCTCATTAAAAATAAAGTGCATCCATTGTTCGTGGCGGTAGCTGCGCCAGCCGGGGTCGCCGTTTTCGTTGCTCCAGGTTTCCTGGTCGATGGTGTCGATGGCAAACACCATCACCTTGCCCGCGTCGATCCAGGGCTGCCACACATCGGTCATATGATAATTTTCAAAATCGTAAAACCGGCCGTTCTGGCAGGGAATGAACAGCACTGGACGGCCTGCGTGGCCGTATACCTTCAGTTCCATATCCCGGTCCAAGGCCGGGCTGTATTCCTTAAAATACTGGGTTTCCAAAAGAATCACTCCCTGTTGTAAAACAGTACGTTCATAAAAATCGGAATCTGCTCTTCCCAGCAGGCCTCGCAGTGATCGCCGTTGGGCACGATGCGGCTGGTGAGCAGCACGCCCTGCTCCAGCAGCGCGTCGGCGGTCTTCATCAGGCAATGGAGCATGCCCTGGTGGTTGCCCATTTCCCGGGCGCCATAATCCATGTACACCACCGTGCCCGGGGCAAAAGCCGTTTTCCGGATGAGGGGAGCCATGCGCCCCCGAACCAGCCATACAGATGGGGAAAGGGCCGCCGCCCGGCCAAACACATCGTTATAGGCTGTGACTGCGTACAGGCTCATCAGCCCGCCCATACTGCTGCCGGCGATCCAGGTGCTTTCCCGTTCCGGCAGGGTGGGGTAGCGCTCGTCGATGATGGGCTTTAGCGTGCCCACCAGCCAATCCATGAATTTCCTTCCCTTGCCGGTTACATGGCCGAATTGCTCATCGCGGAAGGAGAAGGGGGAATATTCGCTCAGCCTGCCGTGAGGCGGCCGGTGGTTACAGTCCACCGCCACCACGATCAAAGGGGTGTCAGTGTAATCCAGGTATTCGCCCATGCCCCAGGATTTGCCGTAGGTGGCGTCCTGGTCAAAAAAAACGTTGTGCCCGTCGAACATGTACAGCACAGGGAAGCGGGCGTTCGGGTCCTCGGCTGCCGCTGGGGGAAGATAGACGTATACGGTGCGCGGCTCCTTGCCAGTGATGGGACGAACGGGAATTCCCCATTTTTCAATCATGCTGGTACCATCCTGCAAAAAAATCGGCTTGCGCCATTCCACAGTTTAGCACAGCGGCATACAGGAAACAAGAGAAAGAAAGCGAAATTTTCTGCATTTTTTGCGTATTTCTCCAGCAGGCACCGGGATGGCGGGAAAAAAGGTTGACAAGGGAAAAAAACTGTGTTACTTTAAAACCGAAAACGATTTAGAATATTCAGGAGGGAACACAGGATGCCTGCTACCATTCGGGATTTGGCGAAGCACTGCGGCTTGTCCGTATCCGCTGTCAGCAAAGCATTGAACGGGTACAGTGATATCAGCGATGCTACCCGGGCGGCCGTCCAGCGAGCGGCCCGGGAACTGGATTATCATCCCAATGCCCATGCCCGGGCCCTCAAATCGGGCCGGAGCTACAATTTGGGCGTGCTGTTTTCCGATGACAGCCAGAGCGGGCTGACCCACCCCTTCTTTTCCGTGGTGCTGGAGCACTTCAAGAAGGAAGCGGAAAAAAGCGGATACGATATCACCTTCATTGGACACCGGATGGGGGAGGGCCGGTTCACCTTTTTGGATCACTGCCGCTACCGGGAGGTGGACGGCGTGTGCGTGGCCTGCATCCATTTTGAGGATGAGGAAGTGCAGCGGCTGGCCCAGAGTGATCTGCCCCTGGTAAGCATCGACCACGCATTCGAAAACCGGCTGTGTGTTTGCTCCGATAATACGGAGGGCATGCGGCAGCTGGTCCAATATGTATACCGCCAGGGCCACCGGAAGATCGCTTACATTCATGGGCCCAGCAGCACGGTGTCCAACGTTCGTTTGGCGGCTTTTTATCATACCATGGAGCAGCTGCAAGCGCCTGTTCCAGACAGATATATTGGCCAATGCGGATATACCAACCCGCAAAACGCCTATGAAGCTACCAAACATATGCTGGACCAAGCCGACGCGCCAACCTGCATCCTTCTTTGTGATGATTTTTCTGTCACCGGGGCCATGCGCGCTGCCCAGAAGGCCGGGCTGCGGGTGCCGGAGGATTTGTCCATCGCCGGGTTTGACGGCATTGATCAAATGCAGAATTTCTATCCCCGGCTGACTACCATCCGCCAGGATGCTGCTGCCCTGGGTATTGAATCAGCCCGGCGTCTGATCGCTTTGATTGAGCAGCCGGATCAGGTTCAAATGGGCCTGTGCACCATCCCGTGCACCCTGATCCCCGGCCAGACGGTGGCCGCGCCTGCCAGGAAATAATATGAAGGTGTGTTTCTAAACTGAGGAATGTGCAGCCTGAGACGCCGTAAATGCATTTTTTCGAATAGAGAAACAGATGAATTAGAGTTTAGTATAAAATGGTTGGATCCAATAACAACAAGCCGCGATCTGAAACGCATCAGACCGCGGCTTGTTGCTGTTTTCATGTTTATCCCAGCGTAACGCTGATTTGATGGGCCTTGCCGTCGCTGAACGCGGGCAGCACGTTGCCTTCGATGGCTTTGCCATCTACCAGCACTTGCTTCACGCCCCGGCACACATGATCGGGGTTCTGGATGTCAATTTCATATACGGCATTCCGGAACCGGCGGCTGATGTGGTAGCCGTTCCAATCGTGGGGGATGCAAGGATCGATCTTCAGGCCGTCCCAATCGGGTTTGATGCCCAGGATGTAGTTGCTGATGACGTAGAAATTCCAGGCGGCGGTGCCGGTAAGCCAGCTGTTCTTGGCCTGGCCAAAGTTCTGGGCGTCCTTGCCCGCGATCATCTGGCTGTACACATAGGGCTCCATTTTGTGCAGTTCGCTGATTTCTTCCCGATAGGCGGGAGCGATTTTCTTGTACAGTTTAAAGGCCCGGTCGCCGTGGCCCACCACGGTTTCCGCCGCGATGATCCAGGGGTTGTTGTGGCAGAAGATGCCGGCGTTTTCCTTGTATCCCGGGGGGTAGGAGGAAACTTCGCCCAGTTCGAGGTGGTATTCCTTGTAGGCGGGCTGGAGCAGCACGATGCCGTGCTCGGTTTCCAGATATTTTTCCACGCTGGCAAGGGCCTGCTCGGCTTTGCCGTCCTTCACGCCTATGCCGCCCATGATGCAGTAGCCCTGGGATTCGATGAAAATCTTGCCGTCGTCGCATTCGTGGCTGCCTACCTTGTGCCCCAGTGCGTCATACGCCCGGACGAACCATTCCCCGTCCCACCCGGCGGTAAGAATGGCCTGTTCCATATCGTCGATGGCTTTTTGGGCTTCCGCAGCTTTTTCCTCGTTGCCCCGACGGCGTTCGAGCGCCACCAGTTCGGGGCCAATGGCCACGAACATGCCAGCGATCAGTACCGATTCGGCCACCCGGTCGTCAGGAGCGTTGGGATTGGAGAAGGTCTGGAAGCTTTCATCGGGGGTATCGGAGAAGCAGTTCAGGTTTAGGCAGTCGTTCCAGTCGGCCCGGCCGATCAGGGGCAGGCCGTGGGGCCCGCAGTTGTTGACCACGTGATCAAAGCTGACCTCCAAATGCTCCATCAAAGTGCCGCAGTCATCGGGGTTGCTGTCATAGGGCGTTTTTTCATCCAGGATGGCGAAATCGCCGGTTTCCTTGATGTAAGCCGCGGTGCCCGCGATCAGCCACAGGGGATCGTCATTGAAACCGCCGCCAATATCGTTGTTGCCCTTCTTGGTCAGGGGCTGGAACTGGTGGTAGCACCCGCCGTCCCGAAACTGGGTGGCGGCGATATCCAGAATACGCTCCCGGGCGCGCTCGGGAATCTGGTGCACAAAGCCCAGCAGGTCCTGAGAAGAATCCCGGAAACCCATGCCGCGACCGATGCCGCTTTCAAACATGGAGGTAGAGCGGCTCATATTGAAGGTGACCATGCACTGGTAAGGGTTCCAGATGTTCACCATTCGGCTCAGCTTTTCATCGTCGGTGGTGAGGGTATAGTTGGATAAAAGCTTGTCCCAATGGCGGCGCAGGGCGGAGAAGGCGGCTTCGACCTGCTCGTCGGTGGTCAATTGCTGGAGCAATTCCTTTGCGGGAGCTTTGTTGATGACGCCGGGGGAGACGAATTTTTCTTCGTTGGGTAATTCCACATAGCCCAGCACGAAGTTGAATTTTTTACTTTCATCTTTTTCCAGGTGCACCTTGATCTGATGGGCGGCCATGGGCTGCCAGCCGGAAGCCACGGAATTGCCCATCTTGCCGGTGGTCACGGATTGGGGCGCGTCAAAGCCGTTGTACAGGCCCAGGAAGGTTTCCATATCAGTGTCGAAGCCATCGATGGGCGTATTGACGGCGTAGAAGGAATAATGGTTGCGGCGTTCCCGGTATTCGGTCTTGTGGTACACTACGCTGCCTTCAATTTCCACTTCGCCGGTGGAGAAATTGCGCTGGAAATTGAGCATACCATCCTGAGCGTTCCACAAGCAGAACTCCACAAAGCTGGTGAGAATCACATCCTTGGCTTTATCGCTCTCGTTGGTCAGGGTGATCTGATGCACTTCGGCGTTAATGCCCAGCGGCACGAAAGAACGCTGGCTGGCGGTCAGGCCGTTTTTCTTGCCGATAATGATCGTGTAGCCCATGCCGTGGCGGCAGGAATATTCATCCAGCTCGGTCTTGGTGGGCTTCCAACCGGGATTCCAGATGGTTTCGCCGTCCTTGATGTAGAAGTAGCGGCCGCCGTCATCGACGGGCATATTGTTGTAGCGGTAGCGGGTAATCCGCCGCAGCCGGGCGTCCCGGTAGAAGCAATAGCCGCCGGCGGTGTTGCTGATGATGCCAAAGAAATTTTCGCAGCCCAGGTAGTTGATCCAGGGATAGGGGGTACGGGGCGTTTGGATCACGTATTCCCGTGCCGCGTCATCGAAGTATCCAAATTTCATGGGTGTTCCTCCTGCTGTTTCCCCTCGGGGATAATTTTTATTCATTCAGGGCTTTGATCAGAGCTTCAAGGGTTTCGGGGCTTACCCCATCGAAGCTGAGCATGCCGCGTAGGGGCATGTAGTTCATCATGGCCAGGTTCATTTCATCGGTAATGGCTTCCTGAGCGGCGTCGGAGCGGTTGTCTGCCTGACCCTGGTTCCGCTGCGCCATGAAGGACAGCAGGATGGGCTTGGCCTTGGGATCGGCCACAATGTCCATGAAAATGCTGTCCATATCATAGTGGGGCCGGGGCAGCGCCGCCGTGCCGGTGACGGTAATTTCTGTGCGCAGCGGCAAATGACGGGAAGAATCGCCGACCTCAATTACGTATTGTCCGGTGGCTACGTGCCAGTCGTGAAGAGCGGTATTCCAATACGCGAAGGAACGCTTGTCCAGGGTGAAGGCCACATCCTTGCTTTCCCCGGGCTGCAATGCTACTTTCTCAAAGCCTTTCAGTTCTCGCACCGGCCGGATGATATCGCCGTCCACTGCGCCGATGTACAATTGCACTACGGCTTTGCCTTCTCGGCTGCCGGTATTTTTTACCGTGACGGTGACGGTTTGGGTGTCGGTATCCCGCATGGCGCCTTGGCTCAGGCACAGATTGCCGTATTCGAAAGTGGTATAGCTCAGGCCATGGCCAAAGGGGAAGAGCACGCCCATTTCCTTCTTGTCATAATACCGGTAACCAATGAAGACGCCTTCCCGATATTCGGTAGCGTTTCCTTCGCCGCCGTAGAACAGGAAAGAGGGATTGTCGCTGAGCTTGACAGGAAAGCTTTCCGCCAGATGACCGGAGGGGTTCACATCCCCATAAAGCACCTGCACCGTGGCCTGGCCCACTGCCTGGCCGCCCAGATAGGCTTCCAGCACGGCCTTGACCTGGTGAATCCAGGGCATTTCCACCGG
>JAFUFC010000074.1 GCA_017470095.1 Clostridia bacterium
ACCAAGGAAAGCCTGCTCTACCGGGAGCTGTTTGAATCCTTCTATCCCGGCCAGGCGCAGATGATTCCCGATTATTGGATGCCCAACAAAACCTGGCCCGGCTGCGACGTGGACGACCCGTCCGCGCGGGTGCTGAGCAACTATGGGGCGAGCGGCGTGTGACGAAGGAGGACGTGTACTTTCCTGGAGCCCGGGAAAGCACCAAAGGAGGCGTACCGGTGCGTAGAAAAACCGGGATTTAGCGGAATGCTACTACGTCGGTGTTAAAGGGGGAAGGAATAATGAATTATCTGGAAGAGCATTACAACAATTATGACGAAGATGGGCGTCTTCTATCGCGTTTTGGTCAGGTGGAATATCATACCACGATGAGATACATAGAAGAGTGTCTTGAAGGCGTTACGGCTCCTTCCATCCTTGAGGTTGGTGCAGGCACGGGACGTTACAGCATCACTTTGGCAAAACAAGGATTCAAAGTCGCGGCAGTAGAACTGATCGAGCACAATCTTGAGATACTCAAATCAAAACTGGACGGCACGGAACCTATCACAGCGATTCAGGGCAATGCGCTGAATCTATCTGTTTTTCCCGATGCTTCTTTCGATCTTACTATGGTGCTCGGTCCGATGTACCACCTCTACACCAAAGAAGAGAAGATACAAGCGCTTACCGAAGCGGTACGGGTCACGAAGTCAGGCGGACATATCCTAGTGGCTTACTGCATGAATGATCCTACCGTCATCCAGTTTGTGTTCGGAAAGAATCAGCTCCGTGAAGTAATGGAACACAATATGCTTACTCCCGACTGGCACTGCATAAGTGAGCCCAAAGATATCTTCGAGATGGTGAGGACAGAGGAGATTGCGGAACTGGATCGGATAGTCCCCGTCAGGAGAATCAAATTGGTCGCCACAGACGGAGCTACAAACTATATGCGCGAATGCATTGACGCCATGGATGATGAAACGTTTGATAAGTGGATGGATTATCATTTCACAATCTGTGAACGGCAGGATCTGATCGGGGCATCTCATCATACACTGGACATACTCCAAAAAGATTGATAAATTCCAGTTTGTCAAATGAACAAATGGTCGAAGGAGGTCCATCCATGCCTGACCATCAAAAACTCGTCATCCTGGATTTCGGCGGGCAGTACACCCAGCTGATCGCCCGGCGGGTGCGGGAAAACCATGTGTATTCCGAGGTGGTGCCCTGGAGCATTACTGCGTCGGAGATTGCCGCCCGTCAGCCCATCGGCATCATCCTGTCCGGCGGGCCTGCCTCCGTCTGCGACCCGGATGCGCCCCATTGCGATCCGGCCATTTATGATTTGGGCGTGCCGGTGCTGGGTATCTGCTATGGGATGCAGCTGACAGCCCAGCTGCTGGGCGGCCGGGTGGAAAAAGCAAAAGAGCGGGAATATGGCCGGGTCACGGTGCGGATGCAGGAAACAAGCGGCCTGCTGGAGGGCATGAGCGCGTCCTCCTCCTGCTGGATGAGCCACACCTGGCAGGTGTCAGCGTGTCCGCCCGGCTTCCATCCCATTGCAGAAACGGGCAATTGCCCCATTGCCGCCATGGCAAATGAGGACAGGAATATTTACGGCGTGCAGTTTCACCCCGAAGTGACCCACACGGAGGAAGGCAAAACCCTCCTGCGCAATTTCCTCTACGGCATCTGCCATTGCACCGGGGATTGGAACATGAGCGCCTACGCCGAAACCGCCGTTCAGCAAATTCGGGAGGCTGTAGGAAAGGCCGGAACGGTTCTGCTGGCCCTGTCTGGCGGGGTGGATTCCTCCGTGGCCGCAGCGCTGATTTATCGGGCCATCGGCAGCCGCCTCACCTGCGTATTTGTGGATCACGGCCTGCTGCGCAAGGGCGAAAGCGACCAGGTGTGCCATGTGTTCAGCCAGCTCTTCCCGGTGCGCTTTGTCCGGGCGGACGCGGCAGGCAAATTCTTTGGCGCCCTCAAAGGCGTTACCGACCCGGAGGAAAAGCGCCACATCATTGGCCGGGCCTTCATCGAGGTATTCCGGGAAGAGGCGTCAAAGCTGGGTAAGCTGGACTATTTCGCCCAGGGCACCATCTACCCGGACGTGATCGAAAGCGGCCAGGGCACCAGCGCGGCGGTGATCAAAAGCCACCACAACGTGGGCGGTCTGCCCAAGGAATTGGGTTTTACGGAATTGATCGAGCCTCTGCGAATGCTGTTCAAGGACGAAGTCCGTGCTTTGGGTGAAGCCTTGGGTCTGCCTTCAGCGCTGGTCTGGCGGCAGCCTTTCCCGGGCCCCGGGCTGGCCATCCGGGTGATTGGCGAAGTGACGCCCGAAAAGGTGCAGATCGTGCGGGACAGCGACGCTATCTTCCGGGAGGAAATTGCCAAGGCGGGGCTGGATCGCCAGGTGAATCAGTATTTCACCGTTCTCACCGGCGTGCACAGCGTGGGCGTCATGGGCGATGAACGCACCTACGATTACACCGTCGCCCTCCGGGCCGTCACTACCGACGATTTTATGACGGCAGACTGGGCGCGACTGCCCTACGATCTCATTGCCACCGTCTCCTCCCGCATCGTCAACGAGGTGGCTCACGCCAGCCGCGTGGTGCTGGACGTGACGAGTAAACCGCCTTCCTCAATCGAATGGGAATAGGATTGTATAAACATTGATTGCATGGATGTGGAATTGTTTTTAAATTGTATTGCGCTTGACAGAAAAAACACGGAACTGTATGATTATGTAAACCGCTGAAAAAGAGGAGTAGTTTCCGATCAGCATGGGCAGAGAGCCGCAGGCGGTGGAATTGCGGTACAAGGCGCGGAAATGAATGGGCTTTTGAGGGCAAACCGAAGGGGCCGGGTGACTGGCCTGAGTAGGGGCGACGGAGCATTCTCTCCGTTATTAAAGGAGGCCGTATGACGGTACGGCGTAAAGGTGGACGCGAAAGCGTCAAGCCGGGTGGCACCGCAGGGAAATGAAATTTCAGCCCTGTCCCAGCAAGGAAGGATTGCGGGACGGGGTTTTTTATTTTATATGGAAACGCCGTCCGGAAAAACGGAGGTGAGCGCTTGAAAACAAAGGTTGTGATCCTGGGCGCGGGCCATGTGGGCTCCCATGTGGCGTGGGCGCTGGCGGCGGGAGGCGTTTGCGATGAAATCGTGCTGGTGGACAAGCTGCCGGGAAAGGCGGCGGCCCAGGCCAGCGATATCGCGGACAGCGTAAGCTTTTCTTCCCATTGCCCCATGGTGCGGGAAGGAACCTATGCCGACTGCGCCGATGCCGATATCACGGTTTGCGCCATCGGCAAGGCCCGGGAGCCGGGCCAGACAAGGCTGGATCTGTTGGGGGATTCGGTGCGAATGATCCATGAGCTGGCCCGGCAATTGGGGGCGGCGCCTCTCAAGGGCCTGGTAATCAGCATCACCAACCCCTGCGACATCATTGCCGATTGCCTGCGCAGGGCGTTGGGGATGGACCCGACCCGGTGCTTTGGCACCGGCACGCTGCTGGATACGGCGCGATTGATCCGTATCCTCAGCGAGCAAACGGGCGCTCCCCGGGCAGAAATTCAGGCCGTGGCGCTGGGGGAGCATGGGGATTCCTCCATGATTCCCTTCAGCGGTATCAGAATCCAGGGGAGAAAGGCGGAAGACATGCCGGGCTTTGACGCCCAAATCGCCCTGTGCCGCACCCATCAAACCGGCATGGATATCATCAACGGCAAAGGCTCCACGGAATTTGGTATCGGTCGGGCTGCCGCCCATTTGATCCAAACCATCCTGACCGATACGGACCGCGTTCTGCCGCTGTCGGTCACGCTGCGGGGAGAATACGGCGTTCAGGATATTGCCTGCGGCGTTCCCTGCCGGATTGGAAGAAACGGCGTCCGGCAAGTGATCGAGCTGCCATTGACCGAAAGAGAGCGCGCGGCGTTTGACGCGAGCATCGCCGTGCTCTCGCAATATACCGAGCTGGCAAAGCAATATGAAAACGAATTGAAATAAAAAGATTAGGAGGAAATGAAAATGTTGAACCGTATTTTCCGTTCTCTGGTATGCTTCACTTTGTCTCTTCTGCTTGTTTTCTCCGCTGCCTCCGCCCTGGCGGAGCCCATCCGGGTGGCCGTGGTGCAGCCCATGACGCATACCTCCCTGGATCAGATCCGGGATACCATCATCGCTGCGCTGGAAAATAGCGACATCGAATTTGAAATCGTGACCAAAAACGCCGAGCGGGATACCGCGGCGCTGCCCACCATCCTGGAAAACGTAAAGATGGGCGGGGTGGATATCCTGGTGCCCATCGCCACCAACACCGCCCAAAGCGCCAAGGTGATTTTTGAGGACGGCCTGATCCCGGTGGTATTCGCCGCGGTATCCGATCCCGTGGCCGCCGGACTGACGGGGGACGACAGCTTCTTTATCACCGGCGTGTCCAACAACATCCCCGCCGGGGAAATCGTGAAGCTGATTTCCGATTTCCAGCCGGATTACAAAAAAATCGGCTTCCTGTACACCTCCAGCGAAACCAACTCCGTGTCCACCATCAACGCGGCCAAGGCCTATTGCGATCAGAACGGCATTGCTTATGAGGAGGTGTCCATCTCCAATCTGTCCGAGCTGCAAACGGCTGTGGTAACCCTGATTTCCAAGGGCATCGACGCTCTGTATACCGGCAATGACAATTCCATTGCCTCCGCCATGAGCACCTATATCGACGTGGCGTACAGCTACGGGGTGCCGGTGTACTGCGGCGCGGATTCCATGGTGGCGGACGGCGGCTTTGCCACCATCGGCGTGGACTACGTGCAGTTGGGCAATCAGGTGGCCGACATCGTGATCCGTCTGGCCAAGGGCGAAAAGCCGGAGGATATTCCCTATGAAACGCTGAGCGATTACGCCCGCTTTGTAAACCTGCAGGCGGCGGGCACACTGGGCATGGAAATCACCGAGGATATCCTGTCCGCCTATCGGGTGCTGGTGGAGGCCGATGGAAGCAGCCATTTCGGCGAATGATTATTTGATCCCCGGGGGGCGGTGCGGCCCCGTCCTCCGGGTATTTTTTTCCAAAGGAAGGAAGCACCTATGACCATTATGAACCTGTTGATTTCAGCGCTCAGCCAGGGCATGATTTACGTGCCCATGGCCCTGGGCGTATTTATTGCTTTCCGGGTGCTCAACATGCCTGATCTGACCATTGACGGCAGCTTTGTGGTGGGCATGTGTGTGTGCGCGGTGGTTACCATCGCGGGGCATCCCGGGCTGGCGCTGCTGTGCGGGGCCCTGGCCGGGGCCCTGGCGGGGCTGTGCACGGGCATATTGCAGACCAAGCTGCGCATCAATCCCATTCTTTCGGGCATATTGACCATGACGGGCCTGTATACCATCAATTTCATGGTGCTGGGGGGCCAGTCCAACCTGTACCTGCAAAAAACGGCCCTGAACAGCGCCGGGGTGGAAACCCAGGTGGCCTGCGATACCCTGTATAAATCTTTCCGGGCTTTTCTGGTGGATGTGACCGGCAACAAGCGGCTGGACGCCAATCTGAGCGCCGTGCTGCTCACCGGCATCATCGTGATCGCGGTGCTGGCTGTGCTGGCGGTTTTCTTTTACACGCGCCCCGGCATGGCTATTCGCGCCACGGGGGACAATGAGGAAATGGTGCGCTCCTCCTCCATCAACGCCGATCGCGCCCGGGTGACCGGCATTATGCTTTCCAATGCGCTGGTGGCGCTTTCCGGCGCGCTGCTTCGCCAGCAGCAGCGGTATGACGAGTTGAATTTCGGCAGCGGCATGCTGGTGGTGGGGCTGGCCTCGGTAATCATCGGCCAGGTGTTTTTCGGCAAGCGCTCCGTAACCCTGGGGCTGATTTCCGCCATGTTCGGCTCGCTGATTTACCGGGTGATCCTGCAATTCGCCTATAAAATCGATATGCCCAGCTATGCGGTCAAACTGCTGTCCGCAGTGATCGTGGTGATCGCGCTGACCCTGCCGCTGATTCGGCGATTGATCCGGGATAGAAGAGCGGAAAAGGAGGAAACGGCATGAGCGAGCTGATCCTGACCGGGCTTAAAAAAACATTTGAAAAGGGAACGCCCAACGCCAAATTAGCGCTGGATGATTTATCCCTGAAAGCAGCGCCGGGGGACTTTATCACCGTGCTGGGCTCCAATGGCGCGGGAAAATCCACGCTGTTCAACGCCATCCTGGGGAAATTCCGGCTGGACAGGGGAAAAATCATTCTGGGCGGCACGGACATCACCAGGCAAAAGGATTACCAGCGGGCGCTGAATATCGGCTGCCTGTTCCAGGATCCCATGCGCGGCACGGCCCCTCATATGACCATTGAGGAAAACCTGGCCCTGGCCTACACCCGCAAGGCCAGCCGATCCTTTTTTGCTGTGAACCGGCGGGACAGCGCCTATTTCCGGGAGCTGCTTTCCTCCCTGAAGCTGGGCCTGGAGGATCGCATGGGAACCCAGATGGGCCTGCTTTCCGGCGGCCAGCGCCAGGCGGCTGCGCTTCTGATGGCAACCATTGCCGAGCCTCGGCTGCTTTTGCTGGATGAGCACACGGCGGCCCTGGATCCCGGAACCGCGGAAAAGGTATTGGCGCTTACCCGGCAACTGGTGGAGAAAAAGCATTTGACCTGCCTGATGATTACCCACAATATGCAGGCCGCGCTTCAGATGGGCAACCGCACCATCGTGATGGACAGGGGAAAAATCGCCCTGGATATTTCCGGCGAGGCACGGCAAAAGCTGTCGGTGGCCGATCTATTGCAGCGCTTCCACGCTATGTCGGGGCATGACCTGGACGACGACCGTATCCTGCTGAGCCAAAGCAAGCAAGGATAAGCTCATTGTACTTTGACTGTTTTCCCCTTGACAAGCGAATGATTCTGGCATAAAATGCCATCATTCCAACAAGGCGCAAGGGTGTGCTTGAAGCACCCGGCGCCTTTTTTGTTGGTATTTTTACAGAAACGGAAGTGAGAGGTATGACGTATTCTCCCGCAAACACCATCTGGGTTCTGCTGGGCGCGGCCCTGGTTTTCTTCATGCAGGCGGGCTTTGCTATGTGCGAAGCTGGGTTTACCCGGGCCAAGAACACCGGCAACATCCTGATGAAAAACCTGATGGATTTCTGCATCGGCACGCCTTTGTACTGGCTGTTCGGCTTTGGCATCATGTTCGGTGCCGGCACGGCGGCCTTTGGCTGGATCGATCCCTTCATTCTGGGGGATTACAGCTCCATTCTTCCTGCCGGGGTACCCCTATGGGCCTACGCCATTTTCCAGACGGTGTTCTGCGCCACCTCCGCCACCATCGTATCCGGCGCAATGGCGGAACGCACCAAGTTTTCCGCCTACTGCATCTATTCCGCGGCGATTTCCCTGTTCATTTATCCCGTGTCCGGCCATTGGATCTGGGGCGGCGGATGGCTGGCGGAGATGGGCTTCCATGATTTTGCCGGCTCCACCGCCGTGCACATGGTGGGCGGCGTGTGCGCCCTGATCGGCGCAAAGATGCTGGGGCCCCGCATCGGAAAATATGGCAAAGACGGAAAGCCCAAGGCCATCCTGGGCCACAACCTTTCCATCGCTGCCCTGGGCGTGTTCATCCTGTGGTTCTGCTGGTTCGGCTTCAACGGCGCTTCCACCGTGGGCATGGATACCGATGAGCTGATTGTATCCGCGGGTCTCGTGTGTTTTAACACCAACCTGGCCGCGGCCCTGGCCACGCTGGTCACCATGCTGTTCACCTGGCTGCGCTACGGCAAGCCCGATGTTTCCATGACCTTCAACGCCGCTTTGGCGGGGCTTGTGGGCATCACGGCGGGCTGCGACGCGGTGAATCCCTTCGGCGCGGCTGTCATTGGCATCTGCTGCGGGTTTGCCGTGGTGCTGTCCGTGGAATTCTTCGATAAGGTGGTCAAGATTGACGACCCCGTCGGCGCGATTTCGGTGCATGGGGTATGCGGCGCGCTGGGCACCATCCTGACCGGCTTTTTCGCCACCGGCATATCCACCATGAAGGGCGTATTTTATGGCGGAGGGTTCAAATTCCTGGGCATCCAGCTGCTGGGCGTGGGCAGCACCATCGCATGGACAGCTGTGGTGATTACCCTGGTGTTCGCCCTCATTAAAAAGACCATCGGTCTCCGGGCCGACGCTGCGGATGAAGCGATGGGCCTGGATCGCTCCGAGCATGGCCTGGTTACCGCCTATTCCGGCTTCTCCATCCTGCCGGACGGCAGCCTGGCCGAAGGGGAGATCGTGCCCGTGCCTGTTGCCGCCGATGCCGAGGAAGCGCCCCGCAAGGCAAAAGAAAAAGCGCCTGACGCGCCTGTTTATACCCGGGTGCAGATCATTTGCCGTCCTGCCAGCCTGGAGAGCCTGAAAGCAGCCATGAACAAAATCGGCATTACCGGCATGACCGTTACCAATGTGATGGGCTACGGGATGCAGAAGGGCAAGCCCGAATACTACCGCGGCACACCTGTGGAAGTGACCCTGCTGCCCAAGGTGCAGGTGGATATTGTTGTCAGCAAGGTGCCTGTTCGCCAGGTGATTGACACCGCCCGCAGCGCGCTCCACACCGGCCATATCGGCGATGGGAAAATCTTTGTGCAGGATGTGGAAAACGTGGTGCGTGTTCGCACTGGCGAGGAAGGATACGACGCATTGCAAGCTGAATGACGGTACGGGTTCTGTGATGCAATCATTGTGCAATGAAATCCCATACGATAAAACCAGCCGCCTCTGAGGAAGCGGCTGGTTTTGGTTCTATTATACACAGATCAATTCTTTCCAGATCATTTCCTCCACCTGGGCTTTGAAGACGTTCATCATACCGATTCATTGCGATGGATCAACAGCTTTCAGTTTTTCCGTAACGCCTGCCTGCTTCGCCATCGCCAGGATTATTGTTTCCAGCAAGCGTTGAGCTTCAGCATCCGTTTCATTCAAGTCGACATACAATTTCCCAGAGAGCAGCAGACGGGTATATACATTGGGACGGTGTTCTTTTAGATAGCATAGTCTGGCTCTGCCATACTTACCCAAAGGCTTTCCAGACTCGACTGTGATGTCCGGCAGATAGTAATCACCATGCAGGGTGTAATTCAGGCTGTTCCTGAAATCGTGAATGTTGGCAGGCAGGTCAATGTTGGTTTTATTGTTCTGTTTCATCTGATTCTCCTCCGTTTGTATGAATATGCTTGACGAAAATCATTCCACAGACCCAAGCCAATGCCACAACCATGCCACAACTGGATTAGCACGTATTATCACAGTTTGGTATTTAGCGATAGAAATATTAGACTTATTAGTACTAGATTTGGTATAAAATAACCAAATTTCAGGCTTCTCCCGGAATTCAAATCTCTCCTTCTCCGCCATCGAAACCCTTGTAAATCAAGGGTTTCTTTGTCTTTATGCCACAGTTATGCCACAGTTTTTATAACGAAGCAATGAACGACTCCATTTTTGAAACACAGTCTTGTTGCATAGTCATAGAAACATGTACATATTTATCCATTGTGAATGCTACTGTTGCATGGCCCAGATTGTTGGAAACCGTCTTCACATCCACACCGTTTTGCAGGGCCAGGGTCGCATATGTGTGCCATTAGGGTATAATAATGACAAAACGGGAAACCCTTATGGCACAAGGGTTTTGAGCAATTCGGGCTGCTGAATTCAGTTCCTTTTCCACCGAAATGAAGGAAGCAGAAGTGAGGGTAAGGAGGGCCCATGTAAAACCAATGACAAAAAAGTTTCCCGTTTTCAGCGGCTAATAACCGCAGTAAGTGACGCCCCAAATCATCGAAGGGTCGTCACTTTTTCAATCACAATTTCATAGCCTGCTGTGATGACCTTCACAGCGTCAGAGGGCGATCAGAACGTTAATCATTCTGGTCGCCCTTTTTCTGTTTTTGGACTGAACAGGAGGAAAAGAAAATGGCAGTTATGCGCGTTGAGAAAAACAGCAACTATACCGTAATGGCAAATTACCATCTGCGGGACAAGCGTCTTAGCCTAAAGGCCAAGGGGCTGCTGTCTGTGATGATCTCTCTTCCAGCGGAATGGGATTATACCCTGGCCGGTTTGGCATACATCAGCAAAGAAGGGGTCAGCGCAATCCGGGCGGCGATTCAGGAGTTGGAGGAGAACGGGTATGTTACCCGGGCTCGCCTGCGTAATGAAGCTGGACAGCTTGGTGATACAGAATACACGATCTATGAATTTCCCCAGAATGAAGAAAAGGCAGCTGAACCATCGTCTCCCCCGCAAGCACCAGTGACGGCTTTGGCAGATGTTTCTGAGAATGTGGAGCCTATATGCGGTAATCCTATATTGGAAAAACCTATATTGGAAAATCCAACATTGGAAAACCCTATGTTGGGTTTTCCTACGTTGGAAAAGCCTACGTCGGAAAATCGCATGCAATTAAATAAAGATATATCAAATACGTATCCAAAAAAGAAAAAAGAAAAAAATACTGATACATCAAATCCTAATCAATCAAATATCCATCCATCAATCCCGGAGGCAACAGAGCCCGCGGCACAAACCACCTGGATGAACGACGGGTTTATCGTTGATGACCCGATACTTGAGGAACCCACCACCGTTTCTCCCCTGCGGAGGGAAGCTGATTCGCTGACAGAGCAGCAGAAGTTTCTGAGCGAACCGACTTCTATTCCCGGTATGCGTCGGCGGCTTTCTTTCGATGGGCTGGTGAAGAAGATCAAGGATCAGATTGATTACTGGGATCTGATTGAGAATGAAAACAGAGACGAAATTGACAATATCGTTTCAATCATGGTTGAGGTCATGTCCACCAAGTGTGAGTATTTCACAATTTCGGGTAAGAAGTACCCGGCAGACCTGGTTCATCAGCGTTACAGCCAGATCACTTATCAGACCATCGAATATGTGCTGGAATGCGTGCATAAATGCGGCAGCGACATCCGGAATATCAAGCAGTACCTGGTTGCAACCCTGTTTAATGCCCCGGCGACTTGCGACAGCTACTATGGCGCGGCGGTTCGTCGGGATTTTGAATATTTACGGAGATAATCGGAGGAAAACATGAAATACAGGAACAGTGAAGGGTACGCAGATCCGACGGCAGGTGCAGCCCTTGCCCATATTGAGTACGAAGAACGTTTGAAGAGACGGCAGAAAAAGCATTGCAATGCATCTGGAAAGAGTAAAAAAAGCCCGCCAAATCAAAAGAATGCCATGAGAAAAGCAGCACGCTTTATCACAATCAGACACTGCTGGTATGAGCATGCACAAGCAAATAACAGCATGGAGGTGCCTAAATGAGAACGTTTCATGCTGAATCTCAATCACATCATGAACCAGACCCATACGATGAACTAGCCACTGGTATTATCCGCCAGGCAGCAGAAGATTACCGGCGACTGGGAAAAAAGTTGCGATACAGCAACGAAAAAAGTGAGCGCAAAGAGATAGAAAATGCAATGGGAATAATCAGAAATTTCTTTATCAGTGATTGGTTTTCGGTTCTCAGTGGTCTAGAGAATGGTTGTTCTATCTTAGAAAAATTGGACGAGGAGGTTTTTGATAGCAATGACTGACGCACGTGAATATCTTACATCCATTAGAAAAGCGGAAGAGCGGCTTTCACTAAAAAAAAGGCAAGTCGAAAACCTACGAGATCGCTTGACAAGCCTCTCCGTTCCAACAGACAAAGAGGTTGTTTCTCACACGCCCAATGTGGGCGTTATGGCGGATACGGTGGCAATGATTGCAGATATGGAAGCAGAGATTAGTAGGCAAAGTGCTGAAAATGTTTTAATGGAAGGACAAGCATATCTTCTACTGAACAAACTCCCCCCAGAGTATTCTTCCCTGCTTATCGACCATTATATGAAAGGAAAAAAGATAACAGAGATTTGTAAAACAACCCACCTGGAACAGCGATGGACGAAAAAAAAGATAGCCAGCGCTTTGGCCAAATTCCAATGTATCCTTGATCATGGTGATATATAAACCAACCGAAAACTCCACATTATTAATGGTATCACCATGCTGCTATGTGCGAAGCAGGAAAATGTAATGATCTTTGCTGCGCTAATACTCTATTTTACTAATGGAACCGGGGTGGAGGGATCTCCACCCCGGAAATCAGATCATTGTAAAAAGGAAATCGTTTCTCCATCCGAGATACATTCGATAGTTCCCTGGATGTCTGTACGATAGACAATAACTCCTGCATCCTCCAGACGGTTAAGCGTTTCCGAATGAGGATGACCATATTGACTTTCCTTGGAAACACTTATGACCGCATATGTAGGAGCAACCTCACGAAGAAATACATAGCTTGTGCTGGTATCGCTGCCATGATGCGCTACCTTGAGTACATCAGCTGATAAGTCAATTCCAGCCTCTATCAAATCGTGTTCCTCGTCCCATTCTGCGTCGCCTGTAAAAAGAAAAGATGTGCTACCATATGTGATCTTGACGATGAGCGACAGGTCGTTCATGTTGTTGCTGTACCAAATGGGTCCAAGAATATCTACTGTTGCACCACCAAGAGCAAGTTGCTCACCAGGTTCAGGAATTAAGATCGGTGTTCCTTGGGCTTCGGCGTATTTGATTACAGACTGCCAAGTTTTAGTTTCGTATTCTGTCACCGGCGTATAAAGAACACCAACCGGGCAAGCATTAAGCGCAGCTGCCAGTCCCCCCACATGATCTGCGTGGGGATGGCTTGCAATCATTATTTTGACTTCCTTAAGCTCCAACGTATTCCAAAGAAAAGAGTAAATGAAACTTGAATGTTTTGACTCTCCTCCATCAATTATCATTGCTTCGCCATCGCATAATATGACAGCAGCATCGCCTTGACCTACATCCAGAAAGTATATATGCAAGCCAGTTCCCGATGACTCAGCTTGTGCTGGAATCAAAGCCCAAATCAAAAAAAGGGACAAGCAGAACAAGCAGAGCGCTTTATGCGATTTACTCATTGTTCTCCAGCCTTCTAAATGCTTCCTGGAGCTTCGCTAGGCCTCTATTGATTTCTTCTTCTGTTACTTCGCGCGGATCAAGGCATGCCAACAAGTCATCAACTAATTTCATGTCGATTTCTTCGACAGGTTTTTCCATTTCTTCATCAAGCATAGCTTCCAGCTGCTGTTCAGTAAAATTGGTTTCCGGATCATTGAACAGCTTTTCCAGTATCGCCCGGTCTTGAGGAGACAGTCTTACCTTTCCCACATGTACCACCCTCTCCATTACTCAAAAAGCAAGTTTTTTCACAGGAAAAGTGCTTACAGCAACTGTTTCTATTATTATATGTCTTTCGAGGCGTTTTTACAATAATAACCCTTGCTTAGAGACAAATATATTTTTCCTTGATTAGTTAAAATGTGAAGGTGGAAAAGGGGGTGAGGATATGGATATGGACTTTATTAGAAGGAGAATCACAGAACTGAGATTAGCCAAAGGTGTTTCAGAAGTAACCATGAGCAAAGCCCTTGGGCACAGTAACTCTTATATAACACATATTACATCTGGACGAGTTAACCCTTCTGTTCCAGAGCTACTATATATGATTGAATATCTTGATGTGAGCCCCAAAACTTTTTTTAGCGAAATAGAAGAGACTGAATCCCGGTCAATTCTATTGCAAAAAGCCATTGATAAACTTGAGCGATATTCAGAAGACGACCTTACCATGATCCTTCCAGTACTTGAAAGGATTAAGAAAAGCAATCTCTGAATACTCACGTCCAACGGCAATAGTGCGAATAGACGATCCCTGAGTTTGGGAACCCCAAAACAGTATGATCGTCTTTTTTTTAGGTTTTGGGATTCTTCCCTAGTTCATCTACCTCCATAATAAAGAATGGTGTACCATCCCAGTTCTTATTATCCCCGAGCAGAGAGATAAATCCTTTTTATTACTCAGGAGTATGGTTACGCCAACTAAACTAAATCTTCATGTTGTTGAGTATTGAGTAAAAAGTAATCAGGTAGTAGCAAATATAAGATAAGCAGATAAATAATCTTGACCAGAATGTGCCAAATCGCTTTTAACTGCACTATTTGATTATAGAGCAGAAAGAAAGGCGGTTGAATAACATGAGACGAAAGGATAAACGTTATTTGGAGGAAAAAATGAGAATCGCTTTAGAAGAAACGGTGCCTCCTCCAAAACCCATTTTCACCCCTGACAACTTTGAAGAAGAGTTTATGCAATGGATCAGAGAAAAGAATCAGAAAGAATATGAAGCGTTTTGTCGGTCTGTTGATTGGGATTCCATCAAGGTTACAAAATGCAATGAATACTGGGTTAGATTCAAACTTTGGGTTTTGGACAAATACTATATCCTCACAGACAAGGAATATCGTAGTTGGGTAAAAGAAGCACGGGAACAGATGGATCGAGAAGTGGAAGATTGAAGAAAAATAACGGTGGCTAATATACAGTTGCAGCGTGATTTACTTCGATCTGTTACTTAACGTGAGTTCGCTGTACATTTTATTTGGGATTACAAAAAAAGACACTCTAAAGACACCCAAACCACACTGAAAAGACACCCTAAAGACACCTTGAGGCCACCTGGTATCGGTGGTAAAATGTATCATGTAAAAGTGGATCGAGAGCATCAGCAAAAGCTGGTGCTTTTCTTTATCCCCTTTGACGGGCGGCAGCATGACAATCAATCGAGAGGAGGATTGATAATGGGCGTAGCAAGCAAAGCCCAAATTGACGGCAGGGAGCAGATTCAGCCTTTGCTCCTGTCTTCACTGGTTCCTTTCAAGGATCATCCCTTTCGTGTGGTGGATGACGACCGGATGAAAGAAACAGTAGAGAGCATCCAGGATTATGGCGTGCTGGTGCCGATCATTGTCCGTCCACTGGAAGATGGTGCTTATGAGATCATCTCTGGGCACCGCCGAAAACGGGCATGTGAATTGGCCGGTTTGGATGAAATCCCTTCCATAGTACGCGAACTGGACGATGATGAAGCAACCATTGTAATGGTGGATAGCAATCTTCAGCGGGAAAACATCCTGCCAAGTGAAAGGGCGAAGGCTTATCAGATGAAGCTGGAGGCCCTGAAACACCAGGGAAAACGGCGCGATTTAACTTCTGCCCAAGTTGGGCAGAAGTTGGATGAACAGACTGCACGGGCACTTGTAGCACAGGAAGCTGGCACAAGTCGAAATCAGGTACAGCGCTATATCCGCTTAAATAGCCTGGAGCAACCGCTTCTGGAGAAGGTG
>JAFUFC010000075.1 GCA_017470095.1 Clostridia bacterium
AAGGCAAAGCTGAAGGGCTTGCCTCCTGCTCTTCACAGAAAACAAGCCCTTCTGGTCGCTTAATTCATATTTTGTCTAACTTTTTGGGGTCACTTCACGAATCGTCGGCAAGAGGCAAAGTTTGTTTTACTGGTTGAAAGTTTGTTTTACTGGTTGACGTGCAGGGCTGGATCATCTTACGCGTCCACACACGCCTGATGGGCCGCGTCCCGGTACGTGGCGCAGATGACGGCATGAAGCGGATAACAGATATCCACCGTGTACACGCCGCCATCGGCGTCCGTCAGGCGAACCGATACGCCCCAGGTGCTATTGAAACGCGCTTCCTCCACGGTAGCGGCCCCAACGATGCCACGGATCGGCCCGCGCACCGTTTACGAATTGCCGCGCCATCTGCTCCCATTGGGGGTCGGCTGCGTCCAGCTTCGTATCGTCCTCCATCGAAATCCAGCGCAGGTCGCTGCCTGTATATTCGCATTGCACCAGCGTGTGGGTATCCAGAGAAAGGATTCCGTTCCATACCCCGCCGCATTCGTCCGCAGGGTGGAAGACCTGGGCATAGCAGGCCCGGTGATCGCCGCTGCCCGCCTCGGTCTGCCAGCTGCGGAAGGCCTTGATATCCCCGGGCAAGCCCATGAGCGAACGCAGGGACGCGACCAGGGCTTTCTCATCTGTATCTTCCTGGGCAAGAACAGGGGCGGTCTTATCCTATTCCGCCGCCTGCGGCGCGGCCGTGGGAGCGCTTTCCCGGGGCTTTTCCTGATATTGCAGAGGAATGGGCGCCTTCCATTGGTCGCCCAGGCAGAGATAATTGATGGCGGTGTACTTATCGCGGGGCGCGAATTCAAAGTGATATTTCAGCACCAGGCGGCCTTCATCGTCCACATCAGTCGAGGCGCTTCCGTCCCGACTGGCGCCCAGGGTTTCACCCTTTTCATTCTCCATGTGGGTATTCCAGAACACCTGATCCTCCGGAAACTCTTGCAGGGCGTAGAAATATTCGATGCTCTCCCGGTCTTCAGGCAAGCTTGCCGTTCGTTCCTTGGGAAGTGTGATCTCCACGTCCATAAACACCGTCACCGGCGAAAAATGCAGGTCGGTAAAAGAAACTACGCTGCCGCTGTCCAGCGTGTAGGGGGCGGGCAATTGCACGGCATACCGGCTGGCCACGTCGCCCACGTTCATGGTGAAGGTCATTCCCGCAGGATTGCTCGCCTTCATGGCCTCATCGCTGTAATGGAAGGGCAGAGAGACGGTGATTTCCCCCTCTGGCTTGATGTAGCCGTTCGTTTCATAGCCCTCCATTTTGCAGTCGAACCAGCCTTCGATTTCGCCCTTGGTTTCCCCCGGACGAAAATCCATGGTGCTCAGGTTGACGCCCTGGCCGTTCACGTAAATTTCGCCGTTGCCCTCGCATTCCAGATACACGCCGTGCTTTTTATGCATGGCCGCCTGGGCGGCATCAATGTTTTCTTCGGTGATTTCCATGGCGGGATCTGTGACGGAGTACAGGATGCGCAGCACGCGCCCGTCATAGGCTGCTTCCTTCACCTGCCAGGAAAGGCCTCCCGTCTGGGCCCGCGCCACATCGTAGTGAATCATATCCTCCGCCCCGGGCAGGGTGAAGTAAAAATCATCTCCCCAGCCGGCACGGAAATTCAGCACGCCGTAATGGTTCATGGCAGCCAAGGCCCCGCCGCACATCATGACCGCCAGCATGGCGATCAGTCCAACGCGTGTGAGCCTGCGTCCCGTTTTCCGGTTTGCCGTTTGATCGGCCTGCACCTGAGCCATCCTTTCCTTGAACAGCTTGGGCGTTTCCGGGAATGCTCCCTCCAGCATCCGTTTCATGTTTTCATCTTTCATTCAGATCTCCTCCTCCGTCAGCCTCTCTTTCATTTCTTGCCTTGCCTGCCACAGCCTGCGCTTGATGGTGCCCTCCGGCGTGCGCAGCATGTGGGCGATTTCCTTGACCGGAAACCCCTCCAGATAGTGCAGCACCAGCGGCAAACGCAATTGCTCGTCCAGCGTCCGCAGCGCTTCATACAGCTCCCGCTGCTCCCTCTTATCCGGCGCGGGCAGAATATCCGTCAGCGCCACCGTTTGGCTCCTTGCGCTTTTGCGGGCCATGTCCTTGCAGGTGTTGATCAAGATCCGGGTGAGCCAGGTTTTGGCGTACTGCTCGTTGCGCAAAAGCGCGGCGTGGCTGAGCCCTTTGAGCAGGGCCTCCTGCACCGCGTCGGCGCAGTCCGCGTCCGAGCGCAGGATGGTTTTGGCCACCCGGTACAGCGTCCGCTCTGCCCCCATGGCGCACTGCAAAAATGCTTCCTTGTGCATTCCGCGTTCAACCTCCTTTCACCCATTAGACGTCAAAGCCTGACGATCGGTTCGCTCGTCACGAAAAAAGCCGGAAAGAAATCCGGCTTCTTGATTATTGCATGATCTGTTCGATGGTGTACCCGGCTTTTTGCAGCCTATCCGCCAAGGCATTTTCCCCGATCACGTGGGCAGCGCCCACGGCGAGCAGCGCCGTCCGGCCGCTTTGCAGGTATTCAATGGCCTGCCGCTCAAATTGCTCGTTCCGAACATCATAGAGCATCTCATTGTATGCCTGATAGGCCGCCGCCTTTTCATCGGGGTAATCGAGCATATCCTCCTGGATCAGCCGGGCAAAGGCCTCCGCGTCGCCCCAGGCCCAGGCATCCGCCAAGGAAAGCATCTCCGCATCCGCCTTTTCCGGATCGCGCAGCATTTGGAAAATCGCATCGTCGCAGGCTTCTTCCGGCAGCGCCGCCATCAGCTGCATCTGCCCATCAATGCCCTCCAATTCGTGGATATCCTTATCATCCTCATGGGCTCGGCGGAGCAGGATCATATCAATACCCCAATCGCTGCTCAGTCCCACCCTGGCGTAGCATCTTTCCTCCGCCAGGGACAGCCAGGCCATGGGCCGCATGCGTTTAAGCATCGCTTCCGGCAGTCCCAGATTTTTAACGCCCAAATTGTAGGTCTCCGGGGACAGGTGACGGTCCGCCGTGTCCCCGTCGGTATACATCAACGCCATCGAAAATTGCAGAGCCAGCAGCGGGCTTTGCGTCATTTCATACACGTCGGCCTCCACCGCCAGAACGTCCGACGCGCTGTAAGCCGCTTCCACTCCGTCGCTGAGGGGATACATGTCTTCCTTCCCCACATGGATGGTGCCCAGCAGGTACAATGCGCGCCCTTCCCCATCTGTCACCCGGTACAGCACTGGCGACGCTTCCGCCATTCCCTGCCCCGCCGCACTGAGCAGCATAATAAAAACAAGGCTTACCATGACCGTTTTTTTCATCGGTTCTCTCCTCCATAAAAAGAATATGAAGGAGCGCAAGGCCCCTTCATATTGGATTGACTTTGGGCATTTGTTACCGCATGCCTTTATCGTAGGGAATGCCTTCCGCCTTGGGCGCGCGGGATTTTTTGCTGGTCAGGGCCAGCACCACCATAGACGCCAGGAAAGGCATCATATTATAAATTTCCTTAGGCCACTGCAATTGGGCCAGGAAGGGAATCGAATCTGCAATGTTCGCCATGGCCCGGAACAGGGAGAAGAAGATGGCGGCCAGGGCAATGCGGAAGGGCTTCCACTGGCCGAAGATCATCACCGCCAGGGCCAGAAAGCCCATGCCGGTCACGCCCTGTTCAAAATCCCAGGTCTGCACGGCGGGCATGATGTAGGCCAAACCGCCGATGCTCCCCAAGAAGCCGGACGCCAGCACGCCAATATAGCGCATTTTGTACACGTTGATACCCACGCTGTCCGCCGCCTGGGGGTGTTCCCCGCAGGAGCGCAGCCGCAGGCCCAGCCGTGTTTTATACAGAATGAAGTAGGCAATCAGCAATAGCACGATACCAATGGGAATGAACACACTCAGGTCCAGCCCGGCAATGTTGAACAGGTACGCTTTATTAGAATAGTTCAGCTTGGGGGCCTGGGTGCCGTTGACCCTTTTGGCAATCACCATGGCCAGCGCCGTCGCCAGAATGTTCAGCGCCGTGCCGCCGATGGTCTGATCGGCCCGCAGGTTAATAGACGCGTAGCCCAGCAGCAGGGCGTAAAGCATGCCCGCTGCTCCGGCAATAAGGACGGACAAAACCACCACCGTCGCGGGAGAAAAAGGCAGATACATATCCGCCAGCACGCCGGCCAGGCCGCCGATGACCATGATGCCCTCCAGGGCAATATTGATGATGCCGCTGCGTTCGGAGAACATGCCGCCCAGGGCCACTAACATTAGCACCACGGTGTAGAGCAGGGTATATTTGGCAAGCAGCATCAGTTCTTCCCCCCTTCGTTCTCTTTCCGGGTGAACAGGCCGCCGATACGGCGCTTAAAGAGCATCATGAACGCGCACAGATAAATGATCACGCCAGAGATCACATCGGCAATTTCGGGCGGGAAAATATTGGCGCTCATAAAGCCGCCGCCGGTGGAAATATGGGCAATGAACAGGGCCGAGAAAATAACGCCCAAAGGATTGCTGGAAGCAAGCAAGGCTACGGAAATGCCGTCAAAGCCGATTCCGGGCAGCGCCGTCGACACCAGGGGCTGCCATTCCGCGGTGCCAGACAGGTAATACAGCCCCGCGCCGATGCCCGCCAGGGCGCCGGAAATAGCCATGGCCAGAATGATGTTGCGTTTTTCGTTGATACCCGCGTATTTTGCCGCAGATTTGGAATAGCCGCAGGCCTTGAGCTCGTAACCAAAGGTGGTCTTATTCAGCACCACCCACAGGATCACGGCGATCACTACGGCCACAAAAATGGCAATGGTGCCGGGCCGCTGGAAGTAGGTGGCCCCCAGTTCCTTCAGGTCCGGAATCAGGGACGCGGGCGATTTGGCCGACACTGGCCAGGTCTTGGTAGTTTTCAGGTTATACATGGGGCTGCTGCCGCCGCCGTACATCAAAGTGTTCACTCCATACAGGCCGATCCAGTTGAACATGATGGCGGTGATAACCTCGTTGATGTTGAAAAACGCCTTGAAGAACCCAGGGATCGCGCCCCAGACCGCACCGAATACCGCCGCGCCCAACAGGCAAAGATACCAGGGCAGGTTCCATATCAGTGCACAGTACAGCGCGCCAAACGCGCCCACGGCGTATTGCCCGGCGGCGCCAATATTGAACAGGCCCGTTTTAAAGGCAAAGGCCACAGACAGGCCGGTCATGATCAACGGCGCGGCCAAGGCAATTTCATTGCGCAATCCCCGGGGCAGCCGGTAAACGCCGCCCAGCAGCACCTGCTTGAAGCCGCTGTTGTAAGCAGTGGACAGCACATCCCCCAAGGTGAAGGGGGCGCTTCCGCCCTTTAAGCTGATATACCCCAGCAGCACCAGCGCCAGGAAACCGATCACCAGCCCCACCAGCACGCACAAAAGCGCCGACGCAATGGTGATCAGGCTGGCCCGGAAACGGTTATTTTTCATCGTCATCGGCCTCCTCGCTTTGCTTTCTGGCACCGGCCATGTACAGCCCCAGCTCCTGCACTGTGGTATGCTTGGGATCAAATTCCCCCACGATTTCCCCTTCGTACATGACCAGGATACGGTCGGACAAATTCATCACCTCGTCCAATTCCAGGGATACCAGCAGCACCGCTTTGCGGCTGTCCCGCACGTTCACGATCTGCTTGTGGATATACTCGATGGCCCCCACGTCCAACCCGCGAGTGGGCTGCACCGCCACCAATAGGTCTGTGCCCCGGTCAATTTCCCGGGCTACGATGGCCTTTTGCTGGTTGCCGCCGCTCATGCTGCGGGCGATCGTAATGGACCCCTGACCGGAGCGCACGTCGTACTGATCGATCAGCTTTTCCGCGTACCGGCGCACTTCGCCTTTTTTGATGAAGCCGCCGTCCTGGAACGCCGGTTCCCAGTACCTTTGCAGCACCATATTTTCTTCCAGTGTGTAATCCAACACCAGACCGTGCTTATGCCGGTCCTCAGGAATGTGGCTGATACCGGCCTTGGCCCGCTCCCGGATGGAGTAGTGGGTGATATCCTTGCCGTTCAGGCGGATGCGGCCGTGGCTCATGGTGTCCAATCCTGTCAGCGCCGCCACAAACTCGGTCTGCCCGTTTCCTTCAATGCCCGCCAGGCACACAATTTCCCCGGCCCGCACTTCAAAGGACACATGCTTGACCACGTCCTTTTTATGCAATTTGCTGGGTACCGTCACATCCCGTACCTCCAGCACCACGCTGCCGGGGGTGATATCCTTCTTTTCCACTTCAAAGGACACGTTGCGGCCCACCATCATCCGGCTCAATTCTTCCTTGCTGGTATCGGCGATGTTCACCGTGCCCACGTACTTGCCCTTGCGCAGCACGGTGCAGCGGTCGGCCACCGCCATGATTTCATTTAGTTTATGAGTAATAAACAGGATGGATTTGCCTTCCTTGGCAAAGTTGCGCATGATCTCCATCAGTTCATCAATTTCCTGGGGCGTGAGCACGGCGGTGGGCTCGTCAAAAATGAGGATATCGTTGTCCCGATAGAGCATTTTCAGGATTTCCACGCGCTGCTGCATGCCCACGGAAATATCCTCGATCAGCGCGTCCGGCTCCACCCGCAGGCCATATTTTTCGCTCAGGGCCACCACCTTTTCCCGGGCCTTTTTCTTTTTTAGCACGCCCATTTTGGCGTCTTCGGCACCCAGGATGATGTTATCCAGCACGGAAAAAACTTCCACCAGCTTGAAATGCTGGTGCACCATGCCGATACCCAGGGCGTTGGCGTCATTAGGATCGTTGATTTCGACCTTTTTGCCTTCCTTGCGAATTTCGCCGCTGTCGGGCTGGTACAGGCCGAACAGCACGCTCATCAGCGTGCTCTTTCCCGCGCCGTTTTCCCCCAGCAGCGCGTGGATTTCGCCCTTTTTCAATTGCAGCGTCACATCATCATTGGCCTTGATTCCCGGAAAGGTTTTGGTGATGTGCAGCATCTCGATCACATAATCGCTCAATCCGCAGTCCTCCGATCTGTGAAAACATATTGATCTTTCTTTTATTATACCGTATTTTCATCCGTTTCGCAACGAAAAAAGAAGAAACCTGGCAAAAAAGAAAAGCCCGCAGTGATTGCTCACTGCGGGCCCAATGAAATGATTACTGGATGTAGTTGACGGTGGCGTTGGTGACGGCAGGAGCATTTTCGGTATCGTTGCTCACAACCACTTCGCCCTTCTGCACAGCGTCATGGATAGCGGCGTAGTCCTCAGCGGTGAAGCTGTTGAAGCGCCAGGAAGCTTCGGCGGTGGGAAGGCCCACATATTCGCCTTCAGCCAGAGAATAGTTCAGGATCTTGCCGCCGTACTCGCCCCAGTTGCCGGCGAAGTATTCAGCCAGAACCGTTTCGGTCACGTTTTGCAAGCCCTTCATGGCGCTGGTCACGATCAGGTCGCTGATGTAGCTCTGATCCACGTCCACGCCGATGACCTTGCCGTTGTTCTTTTCAGCGGCTTCCACAGCGGAAGTATAGATGCCGCCGCCGCAGGCGAACACGATTTCAGTGCCGGTGGAGTACCAGCCTTCCATCTTAGCGGTGATGGAAGCGTCGCCGAAGAACTGGCCGCCGTAGGTGTAGTTGATTTCGATCTGCTTGTCCATTTCGGCAGCGGCCTTATCGGCGCCCTGCACGAAGCCGTAGCCATAGCGGATAACAGCGGGCACGGCCATGCCGCCCAGAAAGCCCAGCTTGGTGTAGCCGTCCTTCACGGCGGCGTAACCAGCCAGGTAACCGGCCTGCTCTTCGGAGAAGGTGACGCACACCACGTTCTGCGCAGGATCCACGAAGGTGGCATAGTCCAGGGTCAGATCGCCGGCAGCCACGTCCACAGCAATGAAGGTGACGTTAGGATAATCTTCCTGCGCGGTCACCAGGGTGGCGCCGAACAGGTAGCCGGGCATAACGATGACGGTAGCGCCTTCGGCCACAGCCTGGTCGATGCTGAGCAGACGGGCGTCGGTGGAATCAGCGGTGGGCTGATAGTAGGTGTAGGGGATGTTGTTGGCGGTGGCATAGGCCTCCACAGCCTGCCAGCAAGCCTGGTTGAAGCTTTCGTCGTCGATGGTGCCCACGTCGGTCACCAAGGCGATCTTTTCGCCTTCCGCGTTGGCGATGGCGATGCAAGGCAGCATCAGGGCCAGTACCAGGAACAGAGCCAGGAACTTCTTCATGAAATTTGCCTCCCATACTTATTTGGTTTGAACAGACTCACACTGTCCACCGAGTATTATAACAAAATTCGCCCCACCCTGCAATGCATCTTCCAGAAAGCGGAAGAATTTAAGAGTTTCTTAATTTTTTTGCCGTGAGACAAATGCTTTATTTTCCGTTCTTCTCCCGCAGTGCCTTCAGGTAATCCTTCAATTTCTTCTGGCTCACAACCCGGTAAGCGGGTCGATACGCCTGGCGATAGGCGTCGCTGTGATGCACCGGGGGGCAGTTCCGATCCCGATACTGGATGAGGAAAATATCCAATTGAATGGCCTCAAAGGGCGTTTCATCCCCCTCTGCCATTTCCTCCAGCGCCCGGAGAGATTCCCGGAAGGATCGCTTGTCCCCCTTCACGCTCCGGCTCGTTTCCACAAATAATTGATTAATATCCTCTGCCGGAATGCCCTTGGCCATACAGGGCCGCAGGTTCCACCGGCACAGGCCGTTTCCGATGGATTCGTACATTTTTTCTCCTTCCACCGGCCGGAGGAGCGCCATTTCGTCTTTTAACATTTGCAAGCTCTTTTTTTCATCCCGGATCATGTGCTCCGGGCCGAATTCCGCCTGATACAGCAGCTTCACCGCATCCTGAGGTTCCATGTAAGGATACTGCGCGAAATGGGCGGCCAATACATCCTGAATCACGGCTTCTCCTCCTCTTGTTCAAACGCATACTCCACCCGGGTCAATTCCAGCCCGCAGGCCGGGGCCGTCACACCCAAGTCCAGCCGATTTCCGCTATCGATGGCCCGGGAAATACAGTCCCCCTCCAGTTTTCCCTGGCCCACATAGATCAGCGTACCGGCAATAATGCGCACCATGTTGTACAAAAATCCGTTTCCATGGATTTTGAAAGTGATCTCCGTCCCGTTTCTCGTAACGCTGACCGCATCAATGGTGCGCACGGTGGTTTTAGCTTGTCCCACCGCTGCGGCAAAGGCGGCAAAATCGTGGGCGCCCAGCAGGCGCTTGGCGCAATCGTCCATTTTCTTTTCATCTAAATGCACCGGCACATGGGCCGTTAAATGCCGGTACAGGGCGCTGGGATGGGGCGCGTTGTGGATTCGATAGGTGTACCACTTCCCAGCCGCGTCAAACCGGGCGTGAAAATCCGGCGGCACCCGCATGCTTTCCGTCACACGGATATCCGGCGGCAGGTAGCGGTTGAGCACAAAGGGATACTTTTCCGCCGGAATGCCGCTCACCGTGTCAAAATGGCACCGCTGGCCCAGGGCGTGTACCCCCGCGTCGGTGCGGGACGCTCCCGTCACCCGAATGAACGTACCCACCGCCTTTTCCAGCGCCTTTTCGATCTCAGCCTGGATGCTGGGCCCATTCTCTTGAAACTGCCAGCCGCAGTAGGCCGTGCCGTCGTAACTGACAGTCAGCAAAATCCTCTTTTCTTCCATGCCGTCGCCTCCAACCCCATCATACCTTTTTTGATCACAATTATCAAGTCCTGTTTTTTCCTTTCTTCTGCTGCTTATGGCAATCAAAAAAGGCCAAAAACGTGTCAGGTCATGTCAGGTTGATCTCCTGTATACTGGCCTTGTTCCAAAGGAGGTGATCAGGGCGAAAAGAACGGACCCCGGGAAGCAACTGCGGTTCACCACCGAGCAAACGGCGCAGCGGGCGGTCGAAAGGCTGCTGGAATTGCTCAACGATCCGGACACTTCCCACACCGACGTGCTCAAGGCGGCCACGCTGATCTTTGAGCGCATTTACCCGGCCGCCCTGGGCGGCGAAAAAGCGGCCGGCGGCGATTTTGAAATCTGCGTAAAGGAGGATTGATTGCACACATGCCGCGCCTCACCCTGCGGGGTGATTTCGTCAACAAAGTGTACAAACCCCACCTGCAAAACCAGCACCGCTACCAAATCTACTTTGGCGGCGCAGGCAGCGGCAAAAGCGTGTTCCTGGCCACCCGATGCGTGATCGACACCCTGCAGGGCCGCAACACCCTGATCATCCGTCAGGTGGCCCGCACCTTAAAATCCAGCTGCTGGAACGAAATCAACAAAGCCATCCGCCGTCTGGGGATGCAGCATCTATTCACCGTCAGCAAAACCGATATGACCATCACTGCCCGGAACAACGGAGCGCAGATGCTGTTTTGTGGGCTGGACGATGTGGAAAAGATCAAATCCCTCACGCCCCAAACCGGCGTGCTCACCGACATCTGGATGGAGGAGGCCACCGAGTGCGCCTATCAGGATTTTAAACAGCTGGATAAGCGATTGCGGGGCGGCAGCCCCCACGTAAAGCGCCTCACCCTTTCCTTCAACCCCATTTCCCGCGCCCACTGGATCTACAAAGAATTCTTCTCCATCTGGCAAGAGGACAGGCCCTATGCCGAATCGGCCACGGTATCCATTCTCAAAACCACCTACCGGGACAACCGGTTTTTAACCAATGATGACCGTGCCGCCCTTGAAGCGGAAAAGGATCCTTACTTTTATCAGGTCTACACCCTGGGCAACTGGGGTGTGACGGGGAATGTGATCTTCACCAACTGGCGCGCAGAAACGCTGCCGGATCCCGTGCCCGGGGAAACCCGCATGGGCCTCGACTTTGGCTTCGCCGCCGACCCCTGCGGCTTCCTGCTGCTGCGTTACGAACGAAAGCAAAAGCGCATCTGGGTAATGGAGGAAATGTATGAAAAGGGATTAACCAACCTGGCTCTTTCCAAGCGCCTGTCCCCCTATGCTTCCTTTGGCCCCATTGCCTGCGACAGCGCCGAGCCCAAATCCATCGCGGAACTGCGTACACTGGGCGTCAATGCCTATCCCGTTCGTAAAGGGCCGGACAGTGTGGTCCACGGCATCCAGTGGCTGCGGCAGCAGGAGATCATCTTGTCCCCCGCCTGCCAGCATCTTCGGGAGGAATTGAGCCGCTACCAATGGCAGCAGGATGCCACCGGCCAAGCCCTTCCCCGGCCCAAGGATAAGGACAACCACTTGATCGACGCTTTGCGCTACGCCCTGGAAAACGACATCGACAGCCGCTACGCCTTCACCGCCAACAAAAAATCCCTGGGGCTGTAGCCCCAAGAAAGGAGCCCATCACCTTGATCACCCGAGACAGGGCTTGCCTGCAAAACGGCTTATCCGGCCGGCTCTTGCAAGGCTGCCTGAATGAACATCTGCGGAGCACGGAACGCCTGTCTCGCCTGCGAGACGCCTACTTCCTCCGTTCCCGTCCCTCTACCGCCCGGGCCGAGGGCCTGCCCGACCATCACCTTTCCCATGCCTATGTGCGCTACATCGTCACCATCGCCTCCTCCTACCTGGCCGGAGCCGCCATCAGTTACCACGGAGAAGATGGCGTTTTGTCCCCCCTTCGGGCCGCCTATCGCCAGGCCAACGTGGCTGGGATCGATGTGGAATTGGCCCGCCAGGCTTCCCTGTACGGCAAGGGCGTTGAAATCATCTACACAGACGCCTGCGCCCAACCCCGCTCCGCTGCTCTCGACCCCCGCTCCGCCTTCGTGGTCTATGCCGATGACGTCAGCGCCGATCCCCTCTTTGGCGTCCATTTCCACCCCATCACGGATGAAAGCGGCACGCCCCGGGGATACGAGGCCCAGGTCTACACCCCGTCGGAGCGCCTCACCTACCGGGCTGCCAGCGCTTCTTCCCTCTTCCGCTTGCCGCCCATCGATGCCGCGCCTCATTACTTTGGCCGGGTTCCCCTCATCGAATATTGGAACAACGAAGAAGAAAGCAGTGACGTGGAATCCGTCCTCTCCCTGATCGAAGCCTACGACGCGCTCCAATCCGCCCGGGTCAACGATCAGGAGCAATTGGCCGACGCCCTGCTCATCGTCTACGGCGCCAGGCTGGAAGCGGATGAAAAGGGCCGCACCCCCGCCCAGCAATTGCGCCAGGATAAGCTTTTGTACCTGCCTGATCGGGACGCGGGCGCCCAGTACCTGGTCAAGCAGTCAGGCGTAGGCGCGGAGGAGCTGCGCACCGCCATCGAAAAAGATATCCATAAGTTTTCGATGATCCCGGATCTGTCCGACCAGCAGTTCGCCGGCAACACCAGCGGCGTGGCCATGAAATATAAGCTGCTGGGTCTGGAGCAGCTGACCTGCTTAAAAGAGCGCTGGTTCCGGGAAGCCTTGAAGGAACGCCTGCGCTGCTACGCCCATTTCCTGGCCGTCAAGGGCGGCCGCATGATCGATGAAAGCGCCGTCCGCATTACCTTTACCCGCGCTTTGCCTGAATCCAGCCTGGAAACGGCCCAAATGGTTAAAACCTTGGAAGGCATGGTGCCCGATCAAGTGCTTTTGTCCCAGTTGCCCTTCCTGGACGGCGAAGGAGAGCAAAACACCAATAACAGGAGGTAAAACCCATGGAAAATGAACCCATCACCACCCCGCAGGAAGCGGAGAACCGTCCCGTCACCGCCGCCGACATCGAAACACAATTGACCGCCCTGGCCAAGCGCCTGACCGAGCAGATCGAGCAGGCCGCCGAAGCCACCGCCGTCCGCCAGCAGCGCATGGACGCCCGAGAACAATCCCTGACCCGCCGGGAGTGGATTGCCAAAGCCCGCACGCTGCTGACAGAACGGGGATTGCCGGAGGACATCGCGCCCTGCCTGGCCTTTGAAAAAGAGGAGGATATCCTCCCCGCCATCGACGCCATCGAGGAAACCTTCCGCAGCGCCGTGCAGCAGGCCGTGGAAGAGCGCCTGTCCGCCGCCGCGCCCAAGACCGGCGCCGTCGTGCCCCTGGACCAACTGTCCGATGAAGAATACTACGCGGCCGTCTGCCGCAACAACTAAAGGAGGAAAACCCAAATGGCCAATTCGTTCATCACCGTCAAGGATTTTGCCCGCGCCGCTCTGCCCCGGCTCATCGATCACCTGGTGTTCCCCAACCTGATCTACAAGGATTATTCCGATGATTTTTCCGCCATGAAGGGCGACACCATCCAAGTGCGCAAACCCATCGTGCTGGAAGCCAAGGATTTTGACGCGTCCGCCGGTGTATCGACCCAGGACATCGTGGAGAGCACTGTGGACGTGACGCTGAACAAAATCGCCACCGTGGACGTGGGCATCGAAGCGCTGCAGGGCGCCACCTCTGTGGAAGATTTGACGCGGGTATTCATCGACCCTGCCGCCGCCGCCCTGGCTGCCAAAATCAACGCCGACGGCCTGGAACTGTACAAGGATATCCCCTGCTTCGTGGGCACCGCTGGGGAAACCCCCGCTTCCCTGTCCGTGCTGGCCGATGCCCGCAAGGCTCTGAACAAGAACAAAGCCCCCGTTTCCGGCCGCTGCGCTGTGTGGGATCCGGAGGCCGACGCCGCCTTCACTTCCATCGACGCCATCGTCCACGCTGAAAAATCCGGCTCCACCCAAGCCCTGCGGGAAGGCAGCATCGGCCGGGTCATGGGCATGGATCACTACATGAGCCAGGGTGTCAAGCAGCACAAGACCGGCATCACCGCCGCCGTGGGCACCAAGCTAAGCTCCCTCATCACCAGTGGCTCCAGCAAGATGTCCATTACCGGCACCACCCTCACCGGCAAGCTGCTTAAGGGCGATTTGATCCGTTTGAACGGCAAAACTTATACAGTCACCCAGGACAGTGCCACCGCCTCCTCCAACACCATCTCCAACGTGATGGTTACCCCCACGCTGCCCGCCACCTCCTCCGGTGTGGAATTGACGCTGATCCCCTCCCACACCGCCAATCTGGCCTTCCATCCCATGGCCTTTGCCTTCGTCACCCGTCCCCTCACTGCTCCTGCCGGCGTGGAAAGCTATGTCACCCACTACAACGGCATCTCCCTGCGGGTGGTCCGCGGCTACGATATGCAGCACAAGCGGGAAATGCTGTCCATGGACGTGCTTTACGGGTTCAAGACCCTGTATCCCGAATTGGCCGTCCGCGTGCTGGGTTAAGGGAGATACAGGCTGTGACCGAATCCGAACTGCTCTCCGCCCTGCGATTGCGCCTGCCGGATCAGGAGGAAGCTTCCGATGCCCTGCTCCGCTCTCTTTTGAATGATGCCGCCGCCCTCATCTGCGCCCTCACCTGGCGCAGTGAGGTGCCGCCGGAACTGGAAAACGCACAGCTGCGCCTTTCCGTTATCTTCTTTAACCGCATGGGCATGGAAGGCGAAACCGACCACACCGAAGGGGATGTGCGCCGCTCCGCAGCCGATCTTCCTGAAGCCCTGCGCCGGGAAATTTTCGCCTATCGGCTGGCAAAGACATAACAAAAAGGGGGAGAAAGGGAACCGGATGTTTGGCGCATCCGCGCGTCCACCCGGTTCCCTCATCCCCCAACGAAAGGAAGAATTTTGATGCGTTTACAGCAACGAGGAAGGGTCGCCGTGACCTGCCGGGGCCAGGAAATGCGAGCGGCCGTGCGGCCCCTCAGCGGCATCCTCACCCAGCACCGCTACGGTCAGTACGTGCAGGATATGCTGCGCCTGCTTTTGCCCTGCAATACCCTCATGACCGCCGGAGACGCCGTCACTGTGGAAAGCGTCCCCTATGTCTGCGTCCGCACCCGTTCCCTCTCCGGTCACATCCAGGCCGATCTGCGCAGGTGCAGCCGATGACGGGCCTGTCTTCCCTACTCAGCCGCCTGGCAGCCCTGCCCGGACGTGCCCAAGCAGCCCTTACAAAAGCCGCTGTCGAATCTGCCCAGGCCGCCGCCGCCGCGGCCCGTTCCAATGCTCCTGTGCGCACCGGGGCGCTGCGCGCTTCCATTGCCGCCGCGCCTGACGGCCCGGGCGCAAAAGCCGCAGCCGGCGTCCCCTACGCCGGGTACGTGGAGCAGCACGCGCCCTATTTCGCCCATGCTTTGGATTCATCTGATTATGCTGCCCGGGCTGCCCGGGCCCTTCAGGAGGGATTGCGTTGACCGATCTAAAACCCACTGTGCTTACCGCCCTGAACGCGCTGCCGGCCTGCACCGCCCTGGCTTTTGCCCGGGAGGAGCAAAGCCTGCCCATCATCACGGTGGCGGACGAAAATATATCCATCTTTGCCCAAGCGGACGGAACACCCTATCTGGAGGAGCATATCCTCCGCATCGACATATATACCGCCGCCCAAAGCGAAGCCTCCTCCCTGGCTGGCCAGACGGACGCTGCCCTCACCGCCCTGGGGCTTCGCCTCACTGCCTCCCAGGAATCCTTTGATGAAGCCGCTTACGCCTGGCGGCGGCAGCTGCGCTACCGGGCCCTCATCCATCAAGACACCATCTACCAGTAAAGGAGGAAATTTGATGCCCCAGAAAGCCATGGGCACGAAAATCTCGTGCACCTTCAACAAGCAGGAAACCACCATCGGTTGCCTGCGCTCCATCAGCGAAATCAAGGCCGACAGCGACGCCATCGACGTAACCACCCTGGACGCCGCCGACGGCTGCAAAACCTACATTCAAGGCTACAAGGACCTGGGCGAAGTGACCATCGAGGGGTTCCATGACAAAGGAAACGACGGCCAGACCCTGCTGCGCTCCCTGTATCAGTCCGGCCAGGCGGTGCCCTTCACCGTCACCTTCCCGGATACATCCGCCGTTTCCTTTACCGCCTTCGTCAAATCCCACGCCCTGGGGGCCGCGTCGGTGGATGGGGCCGTGGGCTTTACCGCGGTGCTGCGCCTGACCGGCGGGGTGACGCTGAAATGACCATCACCCTGAGCGGAAAAGAGTATCCCCTGCGCTTTACGGTCAACGCCCTGTGCTGCCTGGAGGAAAAAACGGGCAAGAGCCTGTCCCAACTGCAAAGCAGCCAGATGAGCTGTTTGCGAGGCCTGCTCTGGTGCGGCCTAATGGAACAGTGCCCGGATATGACACTTGAGCAGGCCGGCGAGCTTATCACCGCCCATCTCCAAGGCGGCGGTAGCCTGAATACCCTCTCCGACGCCCTGGCAGCAGCCCTGGAGGACGCCTGTTTTTTTCCGCGCCTGGGCAGGGGAACGCCGCCGGAAATGAACGGCTGAGAGCGCAGTACCATTGCTTGGCCCAGACGGCGGCAGAAAACGGCGTGCCCCAGGCGCCTGCCTTTTTCCGCATGACGCCCCGGGAAATCCATTACGCCCTCACCGTCTGCCAGGCCCGGGCCCGGCAGCAGGCCAAGCAAAGTCTGCTCCTGGCCCGGTATATGGCCCTTGCCGTTCACGACCCTGCCCGTTTACCCGATGCGCTCCCTGATCCTCCCGCTTCCCCCATGACCGGGGAGCAAATGAAGCAGCGCCTGCTTGCCTGGCGCAGAAAGGAAACAACATGACCCTTGATGAACTGTCGGTATCCTTTACCGCGGATATTTCCGGCTTTGCCGCCGCTGTGGCGCAAGTGAGCGCCCTCATTACCGCTGCCGCCGGGGAAGCGGATGGCCTGGCCGCTCATTTTGCTGCCGCCGGGGCCGCCGCGGGCGATGGCCTGCGCAGCGGCATTCTCTCCCGCCGAGGCGCTGTAGTCAGCGCCGCCCAGGCCGTAGCCCGGGCTGCCGCCAATGCCCTGCGCGGCACGTTGGATATTCATTCCCCCTCCCGGGTGACCTACCAAGTGGGCGCTTTTTTTGACCAGGGCCTGCTGGACGGCATGGCCGCCAGCGCCAGCCAAGTGGAAAAAGAAGCGTCCCTGTTGGGCCAAACTGCCGCATCCGCCCTGTCCGCCCCGGATGTGGCCACGCCCGGAGCGACATGGTCCGGCTTTGCCGCTTCATCCCCCACCCCGGAGCAAACGCCCCTCAACCTGTCGATCACTGTGCCGTTGGAAATCGACGGCTACCGCCTGGGCGTGGCCGCCATCGAAGGCATCAACCGGGTCACCAACGGCACTGGCCGGGTCGAATTGGCCCTGTAAGGAGGAGGAACGCGCATGATCACCATTCATGAAACCCTTTTGCCCTCGCCCACCGCGCTCTCCGTTCGGGTAACGCTGCAAGCGGGAACCGCCCAGTATAACACCCAAGGCAACCTGGTGCAGGACGGCATGCGGGAAAAACGCACCGTCGATATCGCCTGGACCCGAATGAGCCTGGATGACCTGTCTTCCCTGGCCGAAGCCATGGCCGATCCATTTTTTGACTGTGCCTACCCGGATCCCCTGCTGGGCAACCGCACCATGCGCTGCCGGTGCACGGGGAAAAGCGCCTCCGTTTTCCAATATCGGGATGGAGTGCCGGTGTGGGCAGACGTAAAAATCACCCTGGAGGAACAGTAAATGGCCCTGACAGACCGCTTATCCGCCCCGGACCGGCATCCGTACCTTTCCGGAGAAATCACCTATCTCACCGGAAAAATCCTGCATTTTTCCGGCGATCAGGCCCTGTCCTTTTCCCTGAGCGAAGGTTCCTCCAACGGCAATCTGCTGGGCGGCGCTTTTTCCGCCGCCTGCACCCTGACCCTGAATAACGCCGACGCTGCCTTCACCAACGCCAATACGCCCTACGGCGCCCAGGTGAAGGTGCGCCTTTGCGAAGGAGAAGACAGCGCAGAAATGATCACCTTCACCGTCACCAAGGTGGTCAAGCGAGAAAATGATCCCCGGCTGACCCTGTCCGGCTGCGACGCTATCGGTACGGCCTTTGACGGCGCGTGGGCGGATTCCCTCGCCTACCCCTGTTCCCTGCTGGATATAGCACAGGCCATTGCCGCTCAAGCGGGTTTTTCGATCTCCCATGACGATTTTCCCAACGCAGGCTTTTGCATCCCAGCCATGCCCGATTGGGGTGATATTTCCCTGCGCCAGGCCCTTTCCTACGTTGCCTGTGCCTGCGGCTGCTTTGCACGCATCAACCGGCAAGGCCGCTTGCGATTGGAGCCTTTAACACGTGCCATGGATCCATTTCCCATTAACGCCCAAAACACCCTGGCCCGGGAGTGGGGTGAAATGGCCTTTGGCCCGCTGCGGGCCTTGACCTTTTCCTTAAAAGGCGCCAAACGGGGAGAGGCGCCCTTGATCGTCGCTGAAGAGGGCGCCGTCCCCGCCGCGCATAACAGCTTCACCATCTCCGGCAATCCCTTGTTCTCCGCCACCGGTACCCATACCGCCGCCCTGGCCCAGGCTTTGCTGAACGCCCTCAGCGGCTACACGCTGACCAAAGCCCGGGTCACCTGGCGGGGAAACCCGAACCTGGAATTGGGCTGCAAGGTGCGCATCATCGACAGTCAAGGCCAAAGCACCGACACCGTGATCACCAGCCAAGTGCTCACCTTCTCCCAGGGCTTTTCCATGCAAAGCGATTGCTCCGCCCCCAACGTTTCCGCTTCTGTGGGCAAAATATTCACCTCCTCCGGAGCCCTTAACGCCGCCTTGCTGGAAGGCAGCGTCAGCGGGGCCATCATTCGGGATGGCACCTTGGCCGCTTCTTCCCTGATCGCCGCCAGCATTACCGCCCAGCAGCTGGCCGCCGGGGCCGTTTCGACGGAAGCTCTCAGCGCCGGGGCCGTCACCGCCGAAAAAATTGCCGCCGGAGCCGTGACGGCGGACGCCTTGTCCGCTGAAGCAGTGGACGCCAAGCATCTGTCCGCGGCCGCTATCGACGCGGTGTACAGCCGCTTTGCTCAGGCGGATATCGATTGGGCCAACATTGGCTCGCTCCAAGCCGCCGTGGCTGAATTGGCTGCCGCCCAAATCGCCAGCGCCGATATTGACTGGGCCCGTATCAAGGATATTGTCGCCAACCGGGCCATCATCACCCAGGGCGAAGCGGGTGAATTGTATATCGCCCGTCTTGCCGTCACAGAGGCCAATCTGGTGTCCCTCACGGTGGGCGAACTGATGGTGAAAGGGTCGGACGGTGGCTTCTACGCCGTGCGGGTGGATGAAGCGGGACAGGTCGTGACCGAACGCAAACAAATCGACAATGCCGATGTGCAGGATGCTTCCATCCACGCCGGGAAAAAGCTGATGGAAGGCAGCGTCACCGCCCACACCCTGAACGCCCAGGATATTTTCGGCGACAGTGCCATCATCCGCCAGCTGATCGCCCAGAACCTGGACGTGGACACCTTCTTTGCCCGGGACGCCACCATCAGCAAACTGAATGCCCTTGATATCACCGGCAACGAATCCATCCGCCTGTATGTAAAAAGCCAGGAGAAAATGAACGCCTACCTGCGGGTGACGGAAAACGGCCTCGAGATCGGTCGGGAAGGCGATTCGGCCCGCTTTCGGGCGGACAATCGCACCATGGAAGTGACTAACGTGAAAACCGAACGGCTAGGCATCAGCCAGGCCATGGGATTGCCGGAGGAATGGGCCTTCGTCGCTACCAAGACGGGCCTGGGTCTGAAGTACATCGGCGCATAAGCCAGAAAGGAGGACCCCACCTATGCCCACGCTTACCGTGACCGCCGACGCTTTTTACCTGTCCTCATCCTGGACGGGCACCAAGCAATCCAGCGGCGCAATCAAGTATTCCACCCCCACCATCGACCGGGAAACCAAGGTGTTTAACCTGTCCGCCATTCCCAGCGGCAGCACCATCCAATCCGCCCAATTATCCGTTTACACCAACGGCCGGGGCGATTCCTTCGCTTACCGGGGCAACAGCGCGCTGTACATCACCAACGATCACACCGGCAGCAACGCCGTCAACGCCCTGGAGTGGTTCAGCGGCGTCACCACGTTCGGGAATTTTCCCATTGGCTTCCGCTTCCAGGCTTACGGCGGCTCCGGCGGCGCAGGCAGCCACACCGCCAAATGCCGCATCACCCAAATCCAGTTGATCATTAATTACGCCCTGCCCTACACCGCCTGCTCCGCTCCCACCAGCATCACCCTGAATAAAACAGAGGCCACCCCAGGTGAAACGCTGCGCCTTTCCTGGAGCGGCGCAAAAGCAGGCAGCAACGTGCCCATCACCGGGTATGAGGTATATCGGGCCGGAAGCGAAAGCGGCTCCTACGCCCTGCTCAGCCGCACTGCCGAGCTGTACATGGATGTGCTGTCGCCGGACGTACCCGGAAGCTATTTTTTCAAAGTTAAAACCCTGGGCAATCGAACCGGGTATGACAGTGCCTTATCCTCCACCTCTGCCAGTGTGAACATGCATGTCACCGCTCCGGGCCTGGCCACCGGCCTGACCCTCTCCCAAAGCAGCCAATACCCGGAAGGCGAAGCGACACTGAGCTGGACCGCCGCGCAGGATGGACAGGATAACCCGGTCACAGGCTATGCCGTTTGGCAATCTGAAAGCGACAATGGCCCCTTTGTGCTTTTAAAACAGGCAAACGACACCGCCTGCGTCGTCATCGCGCCCCAGCAAGCTGTGCGTTATTTCAAAGTGCAAGCTTTGGGCCAGGCCGTCAACGGTTCTTTGAGCCTGGAAACAGCCGCTCTAAGCGCCAATTTATCCGGCACCAGCGATTTTTCCTGGGACGCCGCTGCCGTCGACGCAGGCACGCCCGTGACGGTAACCGTGCTAACCAACACTGAAAAAGCCCATACGCTCACAGTGTCCATTGGTCCTTACAGTGATGTGGTAACCAGCGCCAAGGGAGCGGCAAGCCTCTCCTTCACGCCGCCGCTCTCCTGGCTGAGCGCCCTGCCAAACAGCGCTACCGGGGAAATGACCCTTCGTCTGCAAACGGAAGGCGCAGGCACGATCATCCACCATGTGCTGCTTCGCTGCCCGGATGACGTGGCGCCCGCAGGATTGATGGCGAATATCGCGCCGGTATCCAATGATGTGCCAGCCTCCTGGCAGGTGTATCTTGCCGGCCACAGCGCTGTGGAAATCTCCATCACGGAGCCCGGCCAAGCGCCCTATGGAGCATCCATCGTGCGCTATACGCTCGAGGGCCCCGGCATCCACGTGCAAACGGAGGCCCTGCCCCTCACCGTCCAAAGCGGCCTGCTCACCGAGAACGACGCCGTCTACACCCTCTCCGCCACCGACAGCCGGGGCCGCGCCAGCTCCATCGATATTCCCGTTCCCGTGCTGCCCTACAGCATGCCCAGCTTGAACCGTATTCTCTCCCGCCGCTGTGACGAAGATGGAAACGAGCAGGATGAAGGCACCTGGGCCTTGTGCACCGTCACCCCCGTATTTTCTTCCTGCGACGGCCATAATACCGCCGCCTGCGCCGTATCCTACCGCAAGCTGGGCGATGACGGCTGGATTTTTGCCGGAAACATCGCCGATGGCCGGCTTCTCTTCGGCAGCGGCGGCATTGACCTGCCGAACAACTGGGAAATCCGTTATGTTGTTACCGATGCCTTGGGGTATGCCACCACGTATTACGATGTAATCACCCGAGCTGTCTGGGAAATGCATGTTAAGCGCGGCGGCGGCGCCTGGGCCTTTGGGGGTGTGGCCGATACAGATGGGGCTCTGCGGGTATATGGCGACGTAATTGCCGATAACATCGATGATATACAGACTCGTCTGGGCATGGCGGAAATCGCCGCGTATGACAGCGGGGAGCGCACCCTCTACGGCCCCAACGGAGAAGAACTGATGTTCCGACGCATCGGCAACACCGTGATGCTTACCTGCGGTAATTTCTCTTGCTCTGAAAAAGCCTTTTATCTGGCCACGCTGCCCGTCGGCTTCCGCCCCGTAGCGGACGTTCGTGTCTACTGCGCCGGCCAATATGGCAATCTGAATGTTCAACCCAACGGAAAAGTCTATGCCGATGCCGCCACCGCCGGTTCCCCTGGGTACTATATTCGCACCACAGCCACCTACTTGACCGCTGATCCTGAACCAACCAACGAATAAAGGAGGACGCTCCACCGTGTACGCAACCTTTGGCCGCATCATCCGCAGCGGCAAATATGACCTCGCCTCCCTGACCGCCCGCGTCAATTTTTACCACGCTAACGGTCAATTGACCGATGACCAGCGCCGCGACCTGCTTTCCCTGGCTCAGGAGCAGGCAGCGCAGGCCATGACCATGGATTACAAAGCGGAAATCCTGGCCCTATGGGAACGCGTCCATGCCCTGGAAAATCGCATGGACCAGCCTCCCGTCCAGCAAGAAGAAGCAGAAACCCCGGATACGCCGGATGCCTGGCCGCTCTTCACCCAGCCAACCGGCGTTCACAACGCCTATCACGCGGGTGATCAAGTAACGTTTGAAAATAAGCGCTACATCTGCCGCATGGCCGCCTGCGTCTGGAGCCCAGCGGTGTATCCCAGCGCATGGGAGGAGGTGCCCCTTGAGCGGCAAAGCTGACGCCATCCGTTCCTGGGCCCTGAGCCAGGTGGGCTGCCCCTATATTATGGGCGGCACCGGCGCTTCCTGCACGGTGGCCTACCGGCAGGCCCGGGCCAAGCAGTATCCCGGCAGCGCCGCCAGGATCACCGCCAATTGCCCCCGGCTGAAGGGCAGTGCCGCGTCCTGCGCTTCGTGCCGTTGGTATGACGGCGCGGCCAAGCAGGGCAAGCGCGCCTACGACTGTGCCCAGCTGACCCGTTGGTGCATGAACAGCGTAGGAATCTCCCTGGTATCCGGCGCCACCAGTCAGTGGAACAAAACGGCATTTGAACAAAAGGGGCCTATCGACCAGATGCCCCAGGATCAGGTATGCCTTCTTTACCGGCAGGATAGCGCATCCACGATGGGCCATACCGGCATTTACCTGGGCGACGGCACGGTCGTGCACGCCAAAAGCCACGCTGACGGCGTAGTGCGGGAAGCCCTGGGCTGCGGCAACCGCTTCACCCATTTTGGCATCCCCGCTGGGCTGCGTGAAACAGCGAATGCGCCCGCAGAAACCACCTTTTCCCAGCCCACGACGGACGTGGGCGCCCTACTGTTTCAAATTCGTTTGGCACTCAGCCAAATCGAAACCTATCTTCAGGAGCACAACCATGCGGCAGGATGAAATTGAAAAATGTCTTTCAGCCCTCAAAACCCAGCAGGCCGCCATGCGCCGGGACCTGAAAACCGCCTTTCGCCGCATTGAGGAGCAGACCCGCCTGACCGACACCGTGCACGAATTGGCCCTCTCGATCCGCGACCTGGCCAACAAACAGGAAAGCACCCAGCAGGATGTGATGCGCATCAGTCGGGACGTGGAAGAATTGAAGGGGCGACCAGGCAAGCGTTGGGATGCCGTAGCCATGGAGCTGATCAAGTATCTGGTGCTGGCCGCCGCCGGATATGTGCTAGCAAAATTGATGTAAAAAGGAGCAAACAAATGAAGCAAAACCGTCTCAAATCCTGGGCCCTGTGGACGGCCCTGGCCGCCCTGATCACCTTTTGCCTAAAGGAATTCTTCGATCTGGATCTGTCAGCCCCCATCAACGGTTTGATGGACATGCTGCTGCCCGTGCTGGTGGGCTTTGGCATCGTTAATGACCCGACCAGCAAGAACGCTTTGTAATACTATTCTCCGTCTAAACCATGGAATCTTCGGTTGCCTTTTCGGCTCGGGCTTTGCTTCATTCCGGTCAACGTAGCGCAGCTACGTCTCCCTTCATTCAGCTGAACCAGAGCGAAAAAATCATCCCCAATCTTTCAATCTTTTAGACGCCAAATAGTATAAAACAAAACGGCTGCTGCACCCGCAAAGAGCGCAGCAGCCGTTTTTGATATTTCCTTTTGCGTTTTATTCCGCTTTGTCCAGGTACAGCACCATCGCCGTCTCCTCATCCAACTGGGTGGTGATGCTCAGGCAGCCAGTGTCGTTCAATTCCACAGGCAGTTCATCATCCCCGGCGGACAAAATCAATTTGCCATCGGCAAAGCTGGTGGTGTATTCTGTCACCACCGGCGTTTCCTGGGTAGCATTGGTTTCCGTGGCCTTGCCAGGCTCAATCACGAATTGCTCCGCCATACCGAAGGTAGCGGCAGGAACCATCATTCCACCCAGGCTGATGCTGCTCAGGCTCCACGTGCCCAGGAACGCATCCTCGTTCTGGGCAGCAATGGGCTGAGGCACAACCATCGCTTCCGGCGCTTCTCGGCCAAAGGTCATGCCAAGGCCGTCTTCTGATGCCGTCAGCTTGCCATCCTCCAGGGACAGCACCATGGTGTCCTCCACGTCCTCCTGAACGAGGGTCACCACACCATTTTCCATGGTCCAGGTGCCTTTTTCCTCACCATTTTCGCCGCCGGCCATGGTCATGGTGCCGTCGTCATGCAGGGTCAACACCATGTTCATGCCAAAGGCGGCAGGGTTTATGCTTTCCTCACCCATCAGGATTTCCGTCAGATACCAGTCGCCCGTCACTTCTTCCGCCAAGGCAGGAAGCATCAAGCAAGCCATGCACAGCGCCAGGATCAAAGAGATCAGTTTTTTCATAGTTTTCCCTCCTTTTAATTTAATGATTGTCCGTTCCAATATCTACACCTACGCGAATGCTCCGCCAGAATATACAGGCGTCATCATTCCTTTTCTTCATTCATTATAACCTGTTTTTCCCATTTTGTCCACCTGCGCCAGTGAAAATGGAAATATTTTCCATGCGCATGCCGGCATCGGCAGCCCATGGTCCCTTAGGCTTCAGGCCGAAGCACGGTGCCCGTTTCATCCCCGTCCAGCACATTCAGGATGCTTTCCGGCTCAAACAGGCCGAACACCCGCACAATAGGCACCTTGTTTTCGGCGCACAGAGCAAAGGCCGCGCTGTCCATCACCTTCAGCCGCATTTCCTGGGCCTTTTCGTAGGTAATTTCCTTGATCAGCGTCGCGTCCGGGTTCTTCTTGGGGTCATCAGTATACACGCCGTCAATGTTCTTGGCCAGCAAAATAGCGTCAGCCTTCACTTCCACCGCGCGCAGCACCACAGCGGTATCGGTGGAGAAGAAGGGGTTGCCGCTGCCCGCGGCAAACAGCACCACCCTGCCATTTTTCATGGCGCGGACGGCGTTTTGAGTGTTGTAAATTTCGCACACCCGAGGCATTTCGATGGCGCTCATGACCGTCGCCTTGCCGCCCATGCGCTGCACCGCGTCCCGCATGGCCAGGCAGTTGATCACCGTGCCCAGCATGCCCATCTGGTCCGCCGTCACCCGGTCCATATCCCCGCCGCTCCGGCCCCGCCAGATATTGCCCGCGCCGATTACCACGCCCAATTCGATTCCCCGCTTGGTGATCTCCACCAGCACTTTTGCCACATGGTCGATGATATCGTGGTCAAACAGCCGTCCATTTTCTCCCAGCATTTCGCCGCTCAGCTTCAGCAGCACGCGCTTATATTCCGCCATTTTCCTGTCCTCCTGCTCATAAAAAACGGGCGGCACAAGGCCGCCCATTTTCATTTGAATTATTTCTTGGTCATTTCGGCAATTTCAGCCGCCAGGTCGGAATTCTTCTTCTCGATGCCTTCGCCGCATTCATAGCGGGTGAAGCGCCGGATCGAAATCTTTTCGCCGGAAGCCAAGGTGGCTTCGTTCACGCGGGTGGCGATGGTGATGTCAGGATTCTTCACGAAAGCCTGTTCCATCAAGCAGTTTTCTTTATAATACTTTTCGATGCGGCCTTCCACCATGCGGTCCACGATCTTTTCGGGCTTGCCTTCGTTCAGGGCCTGAGCGCGCAGGATTTCCCGTTCCTTGTCCAAGGCTTCCTGGGGAACGTCTTCCTTGTTCACGTACAGGGGGTTGGCAGCGGCGATCTGCAGGGCCACGTCATGGCACAGTTCTTTGAAAGCGTCGGTCTTGGCCACGAAGTCGGTTTCGCAGTTAACTTCCACCAGCACGCCGATCTTGCCGCCCATGTGGATGTAGCTTTCCACGGCGCCTTCAGCGGCCACGCGGCCGGCCTTCTTGGCGGCGGCGGCCAGGCCCTTTTCGCGCAGGTAGGCCACGGCTTCTTCCATATCGCCGTTCTTTTCCACCAGGGCCTTTTTGCAGTCCATCATACCGGCCTGGGTGCGTTCGCGCAGTTCCTTTACCATTGCGGCAGTAATATCAGCCATGGGAATGAACCTCCTCTTATTTCGTTATCATCCAGTGCAAGAACTGAAGGGCAGCTTATTCAGCGGCAGCTTCGGTTTCGGGTTCGCTCTGCTCGCCCTGCTTGCCTTCCAGCACAGCGTCGGCCAGCTTGCCGGCGATCAGCTTGACAGCGCGGATGGCGTCGTCATTGCCGGGGATCACATAATCGATTTCGTCAGGATCGCAGTTGGTGTCCACGATAGCCACGATCGGGATGCCCAGGGTGCGGGCTTCGGCCACGGCGATGTGCTCTTTCCGGGGGTCTACCACGAACAGGGCGCCGGGCAGGCTCTTCATTTCGCGGATACCGCCCAGGTTAGCTTCCAGCTTTTCGCGCTCATGCTGCAGTTTGATAACTTCCTTCTTGGGCAGCACTTCGAACTGGCCGGCAGCTTCCATCTTATCGATGGCGTTCAGCCGTTCCACGCGGGTCTTGATGGTTTTGAAGTTGGTCAGCATGCCGCCCAGCCAGCGGTTGTTCACATAG
>JAFUFC010000076.1 GCA_017470095.1 Clostridia bacterium
AAAAATTGCCGGAAGCGGGTTCTTTTGTCCGCCTCCGGCTTTTTTATCCGTTGCTTCCTATTTTTCCGCTGCTGGTCACTTCACCCGTTTCACCATTGATCACCACAGAACAAACCGGGTCAATTGCCGATGCCGCCAAAGGCGCAGGCTGAATCATCCGGCAGAAAAACACCACATAATAGGGTTGTCCGTCCCGCGGAATATAATACCGCAAACTGGGATACAGCTCATCTGGGTGGAAACCGCTCTTTTCCGCCGCCTCTCGGGCAATTTGCAGGGCCTTTTCCATGGAGATTTTCGCATCATCCGGCAGGGCGCAGCCGGCCCCCGCGTACATGATCTGATCTTTCAGCGGCCAGAACCAGCTGTCTTTGACGCAGTAAGGGCAAGGCGATGCATGCCGGTACGCCGCTTCCGCTTTGACGACGGCTTGCAGGGGCGTTTTCTCTGATGGGCAATCCGCCAAGAAATGATATCGCGCGCCGCCCTCCGCCAGGTATACCGCGTCGGCGTCCCGAAGGCGCTGGAGGGAGAATGTATAGCCTTCCAAATCGGCTTCCATACCAGAAAAGATGGTTTCGCTGCTTTCCGATTTGGCTTCTTCCTCCGCCCTGCTTCGGATGGACAGAATTTCCCCGCTGTCGGCGTCAATGCCCACTTCATATTCCCACAGCCGATTCATTTGCGCGTCGTAATGGTAATCCAGGAAGGTGAAAATATATTCCAGCTGCTGCGGACCCGTCCGGTCCTGGGTCTGTTCCACCTTCATCCCGTCGATCGCGCTTTGGGATACATGATATCGGTTCATGACGGCCGTTTTGGCCAGCATTTCCGCCCGATGCTGATTGATGGCGGGTTGATAATTGATGCTTTCTTGGTTGGCAAGGTATTCATCCAGCGTATGAGCGGCCAGGTGACGGTTGTTCTCATCGCACAGGCAGTGGAAGGTATAGGAGGTGATCTTTTCTCCCAGGAGCTGCCGCCTTGCTTCCAGCACTGTGCTCTGCGGAATGCCCGCTTCAATTTCATCGATGGACAGGCAATACAGCCCCGGGTTCTCCTCCGTGATGGTATACGTGGCTTCCCATACGCCGTATTCCGGGTAATGGGTGATCACGAATTGGCTGGGATCGAAGCTGCCGTTTTCAAAGCCGTAGATTTCGGTCAGCTCATCGGTCATGTTTTGCTCCATGGCCACCTCCATCTCCTGAAAACGGAAGTTCAACTGTTCCTCATACGCATCAAAGCGCACATAGACGGTGTAGCTTTCTTCCATGCCGTACAGATCTTGCAGGCGCTCGAGCACCGTCGAAGCTTCCGCGTCTTGATCGGTGGCCGTAGGAACATACTGGCCCGGGTCATCCGCCTGCACCAGATAAGCGCCTTTCCACAGCCGCGCGTCTTCATCAAAGGACACGGTCAATCGTTCGGCGGGCAGGTCGTCTTCCGGATAAAAGCCCAAATACTGGTTCAGATCGTTTTTCATCACCGTTAGAGCCTCCGCCGCGTCAGCGATAGGCACTGTCCGCGCTTCCGGCCCTTTGTGCGCCCGGTCATAGGCGTCGTTCCATTGGTCATACGCCCGGGCGTTTTCTTCCGATTGCAGCCGCACGTCGTCCGGCCATTCCACGCTTTCAAATGCGTTATAGGTCCATTCCCAATGCTTGCCGTACCGGGCGGTGATGATGGCATCGGCGATAGCGTCCTTTTCCTCCTCGGTGAGCAAAGCGTTCTGCAGTTGCGCATAGGCATTTTCGTCCATATCCAAACCGGCGCGGCGCATGGCTTCCACCAAGCGGATTTTGTCGGCGGCCTGCCATTCAACGGTTTCCCGGGCGATATCCCGCGCTTCCGTCAAATAATCCCGAATCTGCTCCCAATTGCTCAGGGCCACCGCGGTGACCGCCAGCAGCACCAGCACGATGGCCAGCACCAGCGCCACAGGTATTTTGCGTTTCATTTTTCTGCCCTCCTGAATTCTTTCCAGAATGGCGGAACGCTGAGATGATTTCATGTGGAGGCCGGAGAGATTCTTTTCCATGGCGATGCGGATCATGTCCCGATCACTTTGTTTCATGAAAATTCCCTCCTTCCAGCTCCCGGCGCAGCGTTTCTTCCGCCTTTTTCAGGCGATGATGCACAGAAGAAACGGACAGGCCCAGAATCGCGCTCATTTCCCGTAGATTCATATTTTCATAATAGTGCAGTTGAATGACCTGCCTGTACTTGGGCGACAGCGACAGAACCACAAGAAACGTTTCCCGCTCCTTGGGTGATACAGCGATCAGCGCGGGAGGAAGATTGTCCAGCGCTCCCGGCAGGGTGATCCTGCGGAACCACATGCCTCTGCGGTAGTCATTGCACGTATTGATGGCAATGCGAAGGAGCCATGCTTTTTCCGAATAGTCGTATTTATTTTCCAATCTGCCCATGGCCTTCCATGCTTTTACAAACGTATCCTGCATTGCGTCCTCGGCCAAGTGCACATCAGAAAGACAGACAAAACAGGTATGCAAAACGGCATCGCCATAAACATTCATCCAGCGTTCCAAGCGTTCTTCCGGTGTTTCTGTCCGAACCGCGCCCGGTACCAAAGCGCCGTCCATCTTCCTGATCACCTCCTCACCTATAAAGACGAATGCTTGAGCGGATTTGTTCGAAAATTTTCTAATATTTATCAAAAAAATCCGGACATTTTAAAAATGCCCGGTTAGATAGGATGATTTACTGTTTACGCACCCATGATATTGGCCAGATTGGCAAAGTCCTGGAGGGACAGGGTTTCCCCACGGGCTCCCGGCGCAATGCCGCACGTGGTGAGCCATTGCTGCGCCTGCTCCCGGCTGACCCGGAAAGAAGCGATCAGATTATTTTCCATAGTCTTTCTCCGCATGGCAAAGGCCGCTGCGGCTACTTTGAAAAACAGCGCTTCATCATTGACCTCTACCGGGGGCTTTTCCCTGCGTGGCATCACCACAAAGGCGCTGTCCACCTTAGGCGGCGGTGTAAACAGGCAGGCAGGCACGTCGAGGGCGATCTCCGGCGCATAGAAATACTGGCACCGCACCGCCAGCATGCCGTAGCCCTCCTCGCCCGGCCGAGCGGTCATCCGCTCAGCCGCTTCCTTTTGCACCATCACGCTGATAGATTGAAGGGGCATAGAAGAAGTGAGCAGCAGCGTCATGAGTTCCGTGGTCAGGTAATACGGAATGTTGGCTACGATGTGAAATTTTCCCAAAGGCTGGGTCAATTCCGGCAGATTCAGCCGCAGCACGTCCCCGTGGATCAATTTTACATTATGACACTTTTCCAGTGAAAGGCGCAGGATGGGCAGTAAGGTTTCATCCACCTCAATGCTCATTACTTCCCGGCAGCGCTTCGATAGAGCCTTGGTCATGCCCCCGGCCCCGGCGCCGATTTCCAGCACCGCGTCCTGAGGGCCTACGCCTGACAAATCCACCAGTTGGTCAAACAAAGCGTCGTCCGTCAGGAAATTCTGGCCCAAGCTGCGCTTGGGACGGAAATCACCCTTTTTCCAATTCTTTTGCTTCATACAAGCTCCTCTACGGCCCGTGCCACTGCAGCAGGGTCAGCCGCCCGGAAATAGGCCGTGCCCATCACAAGCCTTGTGGCGCCAGCCTGCGCCAGCAGGGGCGCATTCTGTAAATTGACGCCGCCATCAATCGAAATGATCCCTTGAAATCCTTCTTTGCGGAGCATGCGGATTTTTTCCATCTGCTCGGGCATGAATTTCTGGCCGCCAAAGCCCGGCTCCACTGTCATGATGAGAATAGAATCCAGCTGGTCAAGGTATGGAAACAACGTATCTGCCCCGGTGCCGGGCTTGACAGACAAGCCGCACCGCGTACCCTGATCTTTCATTTGCTGGAGTATTGGGCCCACATCTTCCGCAATTTCCCGATGAATGGTGATGCTCTCCGCCCCGGCGTCAGCAAATGCCTGAATAAACGCCCCGGGATTATCCATCATCAGGTGCACATCCAGACGCACCGCTGGAAACTGATGATGGATGGCCTTGCACAGCGACGGGCCAAAGGAAAGGTTGGGTACAAAATGAGCATCCATTACATCGTAGTGCAAAAGACGGATGCCGTTATCCAGCATGCCTTGAATTTCCTCGCCCAGCCGCATTCCATCCGCCGCCAACAATGACGGTGCCAGCTCAATCATAGCGCTCCCTCCATTTCTGGCGGCAATCCGCCAGCAACGTATGATACCGCTCCAGTCGTTGCGGGTGAATAGCTCCCTCCTGAGCTGCTTTCAGCACTGCGCAGCCCGGTTCACTGCCATGATAGCAGGGAGAAAAGCGGCACTGCCCTTCATAGGGCGCAAATTCCGGATAGTAATCCCGCAGCAGCACCGGATCAAACACCTCATCCATTTCCAGCAAACTGAAACCGGGGGTGTCGATCACTTGAATATCATCAAAGGTAAACAATTGGGCATGTCGGGTGGTATTTTTTCCCCGCAGGATTTTGCGGCTGATATCCCCCGTTTCCTGCGTTAGGCCGAACAAGGCGTTCAGCAGTGTGGATTTACCAACGCCAGACTGACCGGAAAAGCAGCAAGTTTCCCCGCTCAAGCGCTGGCGAATTTCCGCCAGGCCCCTTTCTTCCCGGGCGCTGGCGGAGTAGACCTCCATTTCCGCTCCGGCATACATGCTTTGGGCCAGGCGAATAGATGTGTCCCCATCGTCCAGATCGGTTTTATTTACGATCAGCAGCGGCTTCAGGCTTTGCTTCCTCGCAAAGATCAGCAGCTTATCCACCAGCAGCCAATCCGGAGCAGGCTGGGGCGCGACGATGATGCACAGCAGCGTCACATTGGCCACCGGCGGCCGCAGGCATTGGCTGATGCGGGGATGGATCGTTTCGATCCATCCATGCTCATCGCTAATTTCCCCGGGTGTAAACGAAATACGGTCCCCCACCAAAGGCGACAGACCTTCCCAGCGGAACTTTTTCTTAGCCCTCAGGACATACTCTATCCCTTCCTGATCCCGAACGGTATACAATCCGCCCCGGCCCTGGACGATGATTCCTTCCATCATGGAGTTGCTCCCTCCGCCGTTTCTTCCACGGTTTCTTCCTCCATTGCCTCCGACTGGCTGGACACATACACCGCCAACGTCACTTCCGTTTGCTGCATCACCTGTTCGCCCACGGCGTATTGGGTGTAGCTGCCGTCGTCATAATACTGCTGGGCGGCCACCCGGTCAAACTGGGCCGGATCGTCCACCGGAATTTCCTTAATTTCCGTCAGGTTCAGCTGCATTTGCTGAATCTGCATTAGCGCTTCCTGGCGCGTCATGCCCACCAGGTTAGGCAGCGTTACGCTGGCGCCGCTGAGAATCACCTGCACCACGCCGCCACTGGCCAGCATTTCTCCTTCTTCCGGGGCTTGAGCCAGCACTGTGTCCCAGGGAGTGGCAGACAGGGACCGTTCCGGCAGCGCCAGCAAGGTAAAGCCAATGCGCTCCAGTTCAGTACGGGCTTCTTCCAGCGTCATGCCTGCAATTTTGGGCACCGGCTGCTCCGCCGGGCCGGTGGAAATGGTAAGCAGCACGGTTTCATTCTTCCGCATGGAGGTGCCGTATTCCGGGGATTGGAGCGATACGGTGCCCGCCGGCCGCAAGGCATCGCTGGCCCGGGAAATTTCGGCCTTCAAGCCGGCCCGGGCAATCAGGCGCAGGGCGTCCGCCTCTGTTTCATCCAAACAATAGGGCGTTTCCACCACATTGATAATCTGATCGTAAATCCGCACTCCCGCAAGCACCAGCATTGCCACCACCGCCACGCTCATGCCAACAATGCCAATGCGCGTCCACAGCCATTTTCGGGAATGAACCGGCTTCTGATGGGTGGCAGTGCCGCTGAATTTGACGGGCGGATTGGTTTGCGGCTTATCTGGCAGCCTTCCCAGCCAAGTGCCATCCGGCTCTTGCAAGGCGCGCTGTAAATCCTGGGCCATTTCCAGGGCGCTTTGATAGCGCTTTTCCGGCCGCTTTTCCATAGCCTTTTCCACTACGCGCTCCATAGCTGGCGGCACGGTGGGGTTGATTTCGCTCATAGGCCGTGGCTGGGCGTTAATATGCTGCAATGCCACCGCCACCGGAGTTTCCCCGTCGAAGGGGGGCTGACCCGTCATCATTTCATATAGGCACACACCCACGCTGTACAGGTCACTGGCGAAGGTGACATTTTCATTTTTAGCCTGTTCCGGGGAAAAATAGTGCACCGAGCCCATCACGCTGTCCTCCGTGGTGATGGTATTGGCTCCTGCTACCCGGGCAATGCCAAAATCGGCCACCTTAATATGCCCATCGGCGTGCACCAGCACGTTTTGGGGCTTAATATCCCGATGGATGATGCCATTGTTATGCGCATGCTGCAATGCCGACAGGATACGGATGCCGATCTGCGCCGCCACAGACGGTGGCAGCGCGCCTTTCTGGCGAATGACTTCCTTGAGCGTCTGCCCCTTCACATATTCCATCACCAGATAGCGGATATCCCCGTCCTGGCCCACATCCAAAAGGTTGACGATGTTGTGATGGCTCATTTTGCTGGCCGTGGTAGCCTCCCGTTCAAAACGGCTGGAAAATTCAGCGTCCTGGTTATATTCCGGACGTAAAATTTTGACCGCTACCGAATGGCCGGTGCGGTGGTCGATTGCCCGGTACACCAGCGCCATGCCGCCTTTGCCCACAAATTCCACCAGCTCATAGCGGTTATCCAGCATTCTGCCAATCATGCCGTCACCTCCGCGATGACCAGGGAAATATTATCCCGGCCGCCGCCTTGCAAAGCCAAATTCATAAACAAATCGGCCGCCTCATCCATGGAAAATGCAAGCAGCGTCTGCTCCATCCGCTCCATCGAAATATATTCATACAAGCCGTCTGAGCATAGCAGGTATATATCCCCTGCCTGCTTATCCAGCACCGTAATATCCACCTGCACATCCGCATCCGCGCCAACGGCCCGGGTGATCACATTGCGGTAGGGGTGGCGCATGGCTTGCTCCAGGGTGATCAACCCATCCCGCAGCATTTCGCCCACCATAGAATGGTCCTGGCTGATCTGCTGCAATTTTCCGTCCCGCAGCAAATACGCCCGGCTGTCGCCCACATGGCCCAGCAGCACCCGGCTTTCATCCTCCCAGATCACCGTCAAAGTAGTGCCCATGCCGCTCAAGGACGCGTCCTTTTTCTGTTCTTCATAAATCAGTGCGTTGATTTCCTCTACTGCGCCGCGCAGCAGATCTTCCCGTGGTTGAGCATTCGTCAGCACCCGGGCCAGGTTTTCCACCGCAAGGCGGCTTGCCACGTCCCCAGCTTTATGGCCACCCATGCCGTCCGCCACGCCAAATAGGCCATACCGGCCTGGCTGCATCAGCAGCGCATCCTGGTTGGTGGGGCGCACGTTGCCCACGTGGGTTCTGGATACTGCCCTCATGGCTGCTCCTCCTGCATTACTTTGTTTCGCAATTGCCCGCAAGCGCCTTCGATATCATCGCCCATTTCCCGGCGGCGTGTGGCCGAGATATGCCGTTTTTCCAGCACATCCAGGAAGGCGCGCACCTGTTTTTCCGTGACGCCAAACAGGTTCCGCTCCTTTACTGTGTTCAGTGGAATCAGGTTCACATGGCACTGCATACCCCGCAATTTAGACGCCAATTCTTCGGCACAGGCAGGTTCCGCGTTCACCCCGTCAATCAGCGCGTACTCAAACACCACCCGACGGCCCGTCTTTTCAATATAATAGCAGCAAGCATCGATGGTTTCTTCGATGGTGTAGCGATGGGCAATGGGCATGATCTGTCGGCGAATCGTATCATTGGGCGCATGAAGGGACAAAGACAAAGTAACCGGCAGCCCTTCGTCGGCAAATTTCCGCATTTGCGGAACCAACCCACAGGTGCTGACTGAAATGTGGCGCAAACCGATGTTCAATCCCTCCGGATGGGATACCAGTCGCAGAAAACGCACCACTTCGTCATAGTTGTCCATGGGTTCACCGCTGCCCATCAGCACAATATTGTGCACCGTTTCCCCATCCAGGGTTGTATTGGCGCAGTGCACCTGGCCCAGCATTTCTGCCGCGGTCAGGTTCCGCACGCAGCCATCCAGCGTGCTGGCGCAGAAGCGGCAACCCATTTTGCAGCCCACCTGGGTGGAAATGCACAGCGTAGCGCCGTAATGATAGCGCATCAGCACTCCTTCGATGCAATTGCCATCCAGCAGGGAAAAGAGGAATTTTTTCGTGCCATCGATCTGTGATACCCTCGTTTCCCGGATGGCCACCGGCTGATCGACGCCCTCTGATGCCAGCTTATCCCGCAGGGCAAGCGACAGATTGGTCATGTCAGAAAATTTTGCGCCTTTATGCAGCCAGGAAAAAATCTGCCCGGCTCGAAAAGGCTTTTCTCCCATGTCCGCAAGAGCCTTTTTCAGTTCTTCGGGATACATCCCCATCCATTGCCGCATCTTATTTCACCCTGCGCAGCCGCGCGATAAAGAACCCTTCCACATCGTCTCGATGCGGAAGCAATTGCAGCCCGGCTTCCGTATACCGGCCACTAAACCGTTGGTCAAACGAAGCAGGAAGCGGCGCAAGCGCAAAGTCCGGATGCTTTTCCAGGAATTTTTTCACCTGATCGGCGTTTTCCTCCGGCAGCATGCTGCACGTAGAATACACCAGCGTGCCGTTCCGCTTTACATATTGGCAGCCGGTATCCAGCAGCTTTTCCTGCAACACCGTCAGCTCTTTCACCGATTGCTCAGTAGCCCGGATCTTGATATCCGGCTTATTGTCCATCACACCCAAGCCGGAGCAGGGTGCATCCAGCAGTACAGCGTCCATGGAGCCAATGAAATCTTCCTTAAGCACAGAGGCATCCCGCACTGCCGGGCGGATATTGTCCAATTTCAACCGCCGCATCTGAGCCTGTATCAGCTTCACCCGATGATTGTGCACATCCCAGGCATACACCCGGCCCGTGCCCTCCATCACCTCGGCCAGATAGGCCGTTTTCCCGCCGGGCGCGGCGCAGCAGTCAATCACCTGCATGCCTTTTTTCACGTCCAGCGCCTGGGCAGCCAGCATGCTGCTTTCCCCCTGAATGGAGAAATTGCCGGAAAGGTAGTCCGCATCCCGGCCGATCTCCGACGCCATGCGCACCCGGAAAGCGTGGGGCACCGCGCCTTTTTCGACCTCCCACACCTTCTTGCGCAGCATCTCTTCAAAGGCTTCATCGGTATAGCGCGTCAGGTTGGGCCGGATGACGGTATAGTGGTTTTCGTTCCGATAGGCGCAGATATCCTTCGCCGTCTCCGGGCCATAGGCATCAATCAATCTTTCCGCCAGCCATTGGGGCACGGAATACATGATCGACAGGTACCGGGCCCCTTCCTCCGGCGCGGGCCATTTGATGTCGCTCTTCCCCCGGATCATGGAACGCAGCACCGCGTTGGTCAGCCCTGTCAGTCCTTCCATACCCAGCGAGCGGGTCAGCTTTACCGCTTCATCCACAATGGCGTTTTCAGGGATTCGGTCATGGAACAGCAATTGGCAGGCGCTGATACGCAAAATATCCCGCACCTGGGGCTCCAGCGCGTCCGCGTCTTTGAGAAAAAAACTGAGGGCGTAGTCAATGCGGATCAAATTTTCAATGGTGCGGTAGACGATGCTGGCGCAAAAGCGCTTGTCCAATTGGGACAGATGGGTATTGCGAAGCCGTTCGTCCAGAGACAGGGAAGCATACGCGTCCTTGCGGATCACATCCTCAAAAATTTCCAGCGCCACCTTCCGGGAAGTGGTGGAAGGAGCGTTTTGATCCGGCGTCCGTTTGGGGGGCATAGCCTGGCGGCGAACAGTTTCGTCTTTCCGGAACGCTGGCCGACCATAAAGCTTTCCTGCCGGGCGATCGCCGCGGGGACGATCCTTTTCATTGCTGTGGTTAAACCAGCCGGTATTGGGCTTCCGGTCGTCATTCCGCCGGTCGTTCCCACGGGCCGGACGGCCGTAAGGGCCTTTCCGTTGGGGCTTATTTTCCATGTTAATTTTCCTCCGTCATGTTTCAGGCGGTATAGGCTGCGGGATGCCCACGCAGATAATCCTTGGCGTTCATGCGTTTACCGCCCTGAGCCTGCAATTCCGTTATTCGTACGGCACCCTGTCCGGCGGCAATGATCAGGCCCTGCTTGCCATCGGCGGCGATGATTTGGCCTGGCGCGGCATCCGCCGGTTTTTCCGTTTCTTCCGCTTTCCAGACCTTGATAACTTCCCCATCGCCCCAGGAAAAGCTGGTGCCCGGCCAAGGCGTCAATCCGCGGACACGGCAGACGATTTCATGGGCGGTTTGATGCCAGTTAATCTCCCCCATTTCCTTTTTCAGCAGAGGGAAATAGCTCATGTCTGCTTCGTTTTGCGGCGTCCGAGGGCAATTCCCGGCTTGCAAGCGTCGGATGGTTTCGATCAGCAGTTCAGCACCGATGGGGGCCATTCGGGCAATCAATTCTTCCGCCGTTTCCCCAGGCAGAATGGCGATCTCTTTTTGCAGCAAGATATCGCCGGTGTCCAGCCCTTTATCGGTCATCATGGTGGTAACGCCGGTCACTTCTTCTCCCTCAATGATAGCCCAGTTAACGGGCGCAGAACCCCGGTACTTGGGAAGCAGGGAAGAATGAACATTCACCGTACCGATGGTGGGAATATCTAGAATTTCCTGGGACAGAATCTGCCCAAAAGCGGCGGTTACGCACAAATCAGGCTTGAGCGATCTCAGATCATCCACCCCGTCAACCCGGATCTTCACCGGTTGATACACGGGAATGCCCAGCGCCTGGGCGCACTGCTTTACCGGGCTTGAAATCATTCTGTTGCCCCGGCCCTTGGGCTTATCGGGCTGGGTGAACACGCCCACCACTTCATAGCCCGCATCTACCAGCGCTTTCAGCGAGGGAACGCCAAATTCCGGCGTGCCCAGAAAGACAATCCGCATCAGGATTCCTCCTCCGCATCATCGTCAAAAATTTCATGATCCATCTTATCTACGTAAATGATGCCGTCCAGGTGATCGATTTCATGGCAAAAGGCCCGGGCCAGCAAATCCTCGCCCGTAATTTCAAAGGTTTTTCCCTTTCGGTCCTGGGCTCGGACAGTCACTTTTTGAGGCCGCACCACGTATCCCCGGCGGCCCGGCACGCTCAAGCACCCTTCGCTGCCTGCCTGTTCCCCTTCCGTGGCAATGATCTCGGGATTGACCAGCTCGATCAGGCCATGCTCGTCCCCCACATCAATCACCACTACCCGGCGTAAAATGCCCACCTGTGGCGCGGCCAGACCAACGCCGTCGGCTTTGTACATGGTATCCGCCATGTCCCGAAGCAGCAACCACAGCCGCAGATCAAATTTCTGCATAGGTTTGCAGGTTTTCCGGAGGGCTTCATCCCCCAGTTCCAAAATCTTTCTGACCATAATTTTAATCCTCCTATGCCAAAGACGCCGGATTGATTTCCAGCAGCACCTTGGCTGCGTATTCCTGCCCCGCCATTTCCTGGAACCGGGCCAGCAGCTGATCCGCATCCGGATGATTGAGCAGCTTCATCAGCACGTGGGCCCGTGCCCGGTCCTGGATGCGGTTAATGGGCGCTTCATCGGCCCGGATAAAGAAAATGCGCCGGGCCAGGGGGGTATGACCAAACTCATCCAGCACCTGTTTTTTCAGTTGCTCTGCCACCGCCCTGGCCACTTCCATTTCCTTCGCTTCGCACAGGAAGCGGGCCATCATCGTGAACGGCGGATACAAATCGGCCTTCCGTCGGTCAAACTCCTTAGCAAAAAACGCTCGGTAATCCTGAGTGGCCGCCCCGGCAATGGCGTAATGATCGGGCTGATAAGTCTGGATCACCACTTCCCCAGGCTTTTCACCCCGGCCTGCCCGGCCCGCCACCTGAACAAGCAGCTGGAACGTGCGCTCCGGCGAGCGATAATCAGGAAAATTCAGCGTCAGATCGGCCATCACCGCGCCCACCAGCGTCACCTGGGGAAAATCCAATCCCTTGGCAATCATCTGGGTACCCAGCAGAATTTGGGCTTGTCCGGCCCGAAACCGGTCTACCAGTTCAAAATGGGCATTTTTCCCAGCAGTAGTGTCCACATCCATGCGGATGACCCCAGCCCCGGGGAAGCGCTTGATCAACTATTCCTCCACCTTCTGCGTTCCCGTGCCCATGGGGCGGATATAGGAACTATGGCAGGAGGGGCAGACAGAAGGCATGGGCCGGATGGCGCC
>JAFUFC010000077.1 GCA_017470095.1 Clostridia bacterium
CCGTACCACGGACGTGACCGGCTCCATCAAGCTGCCCGAGGGCGTTGAAATGGTTATGCCTGGTGACAACGTGGAAATGGAAGTGGAACTGATCACCCCCATCGCCATCGAACAGGGCCTGCGTTTCGCTATCCGCGAAGGCGGCCACACCGTGGGCGCTGGCGCCGTGACCCGCATGGTCGAATAATACCGGATGAATGCCCGCTTCTCCGGGTACAAGCCCGGGGGAGCGGGGATCATCGTGTAACCCCTAAGAAAGAGGTGTTTCCAAATGGCAGCCAAGGAAGCGCGGCAAAACATCGTGCTGGCCTGCACCGAGTGCAAACAGCGCAACTATAACAAGAAAAAGAACAAGAAAAACACCCCCGACCGTATCGAGCTGATGAAGTATTGCCGCTTCTGCAAGAAGCATACCACTCACCGTGAGACCCGATAAACGCAAGGATGTGACAATCATGGCAGACGAAAAGACCGTCGTGAAGGACAACGAGAAAAAGGCATCGTTCGGCACGAAGTTCGTGAACTTCTTCAAGAACCTGCCCAAGAATATCGCCCGTCCCTTCAAGAACATGTGGCACGAACTGCGCAAGGTGACCTGGCCCACCAAGCAGGATCTGATTCAGTATTCTCTGATCGTTCTGGCGTTCCTGGTATTCATGGGCGTCGTGATCGGCCTGCTGGACCTGGGTTCCACCGCTCTGGTCAATCTCTTCATTTGATCAAGGCATTCCACAGCAGATAGGAGAGACCAAAATGGCAGAAGACAGACCGGGCACCCTGGAATGGTATGTGGTGCATACCTATTCTGGCTATGAAAACAAGGTCAAGGACAACCTGGAAAAAGCAGTGGAAAATAACGGCATGCAGAACCTCATTACCGAGGTTGTCGTTCCCACTGAAGAGGTTGTGGAGATCCGGAATGGCAAGCGGGTTACCAGCCAGCGCAAAACCTTTCCCGGTTACGTGCTGGTGCACATGATCATCACCAACGAAAGCTGGTATGTGGTGCGCAACACCCGTGGCGTGACGGGCTTTGTGGGCCCCGAAAGCAAGCCTATTCCCCTGACTGCTCAAGAGCTGGACCGGATGCTGAACAGTGCTTCCCAGGAGGTCGAATTCCGCATCGCCGTTGGCGAGGAAGTCCGCATCCTGTCCGGCCCGCTGGAGAACTTCACCGGTACGGTGGAAGAACTTGATCTCATGCGGCAGAAAATGCGCGTGAAGGTGAAGATGTTCCTGGGCCGCGAAATGCAGATCGAGGTGGACCTCGATCAGGTCGAGAAGATCAATGGTTGAGGAAGGGCCGTCCTGGCCACAGGGGTAAATGAAGCCCGTCCTCTGCTCCCCGTTTCCCGTGGGAGGCGACGCCCATGTGAGGCGCTGCCGCCAATACCACAAAATTGAAGGAGGTGCCATTCCCAATGGCAAAGAAAATTTCCGCGTTCATCAAGCTGCAGGTTCCTGCCGCCAAGGCGACTCCTGCTCCCCCCATCGGTCCTGCCCTCGGTCAGCACGGCGTGAACATTCCCGGCTTCTGCAAGGAATTCAACGCCCGCACCGCTAAGCAGGAAGGCCTGATCATCCCCGTGGTGATCACGGTGTATTCCGATCGTTCCTTCACCTTCATCACCAAGACGCCTCCTGCCCCCGTGCTGATCAAGAAGGCCCTGGGCATCGATACCGCTTCCGGCCGTCCCAACAAGGACAAGGTCGGCCAGTTGACTCAGGCGCAGGTGCGTGAAATCGCCACCACCAAAATGCCTGACCTGAATGCCGCTTCCATCGAAGCCGCCATGAGCATGGTCAAGGGCACTGCCCGCAGCATGGGCGTTACCGTGGCTGACGAATAATAGAAGGTTGAGTATTGTGGGAGGACATAGCGCCGCTATTACCACGAGGAGGATTGAAAGATGAAACACGGCAAGAAATATACCGACAGCAAAAAGCTGATCGACACCACCAAGCTCTATGATCCCGCCGAGGCCATCGAGCTGGTGAAGCAGACCGCGAAAGCCAAATTCGATGAAACCATCGAGCTCTCCATCCGCCTGGGCGTGGATCCCCGGCATGCGGACCAGCAGGTTCGCGGCACGGTGGTGCTGCCCCACGGCACGGGCAAGAAGGTGCGGGTGCTGGTGTTCGCGAAGGGTGACAAGGCCAAAGAAGCCGAAGCCGCTGGCGCTGATATCGTTGGCGACGCCGACCTGGTGGCCAAGATCCAGAGCGAAAACTGGTTTGACTTTGACGTCTGCGTGGCGACTCCCGACATGATGGGCACCATCGGCCGGATCGCCCGTTTGTTGGGCCCCAAGGGCTTGATGCCTAACCCCAAGTCTGGTACGGTTACCATGGATGTCACCAAAGCCATCCAGGAAATCAAAGCCGGTAAAGTGGAGTACCGCATCGACAAGACGGCCATTGCCCACTGCCCCATTGGCAAGGTTTCCTTTGACAATGACAAGCTGGTGGAAAACATGACCACCCTGATGGAAGCGGTCATCAAGGCCAAGCCCGCTACTGCCAAGGGTACTTATATCAAGTCCCTGTACATGAGCAGCACCATGGGCCCCGCCATCAAGATCAACAGCCTGAAGTTCTGATTCACTTTTTCGTAAGCCATTCGAAAACTGTGAACGGAAAGCGGAACGGTCGTGCCGTCCGCAAGCCGCAGGGAGCGATTCGTTCCCCGCGGTTTTTTGAGTTTTGGCAGGAATTTGGCTGTCAGGGGAAGAAAAATGATACGGAAGTGTGGTAAGGAGGAACGAAACATGAAACATGCCATGCGGATTTTGTGCGTTGCCTTGTGCCTGACGCTGCTGCCGGGATGGATCCTGCACGCCCGGGCAGATCAGCTGTACCTAATCCCAGACAGCGACACTCGACGCCTGGAGGAAGAGGAACTGTGGAAGTGGGACCGGGAATCACTGAGTTTCATTTTCAATGAGATCTTTGCCCGCCACGGTTACGTGTTCAACGCGGGAGGGAAATATGACCTGTGGTTCCGGGCTATGCCTTGGTACACCCCCAACAGTAACCCGGATAACCAGAAATACTGTTATCCCAAAGTGAGCCAACTGGAGTGGGACAATTACCACACCATCAAGCGGGTGGCGGCGCAAATGGACGCACTCCGGGAAAGTGCGCACACCAAGGGCCGCAAATGCTACACGCAGCTGACCCCGCCGGGGAACTGGTTCCTGTCGGGCTTTTCCTATATCAAGCTCAGGACCGACCAAAAACTGCCGGTGTACGCTGCCCCCAGTGCCTCCGCCTGGCGGGGAGCCAACGGCAAAGCCATGGTGAGCACCAATGGCGCCGTGTGGGCCGCCGGCTGGGAGAAGGGATGGCTGCTGGTGTTCTATGAAACCAATAACAATTCCATCCGCGTGGGATATGTGAACGGGAAAAAGATCACCGGCAAGGTGCCCAATACCACTCAGCTGATGTTTGAGCGCACTGCCGTCACCGTCAGCCGGGACTGCGCCCTGACGGACGACCCGCTGATGGCCAACGTGACCATGGCTAACCTCAGGGCCGGCGCCCAGGTCACGTATCTGACCAGCATGGTGAACCAGAACGGGCAGATGTGGGATTACGTGGAAACCACCATCGGTGGGAAGACGGCCCGAGGCTTCGTTCCTCGGGATTGTCTGAATTACGTTGTAGAAGCGTTGCCGGACTATGATTACGATAACGGCTGAAGGAAGCTTTGTCGGATGTGTGGTCAGAGCAGGGGGGAAGTATCCGCGGATGAGACAGCGGCGGCGAACAAAGCGCGCGGCTCTGCTTTTATCAAAATGGAGGTTTATCAACGTTGGAAACAGGCGTCAAAATGGCAGTGGATAACGTAGGAGAGTGTCGGGCAAAGCCCTATGATCTTCCCCTGGTGCTGGTGGCGGACGTGTACGGCTGCCCCAACCGGTGCCGGCATTGCTGGCTGGGGCACATGCCCAACCGGAGGATGGAGAAAGGCATCGATGCCTGGATGGTGGATTATTTCAGGCCCCATTTCTCCAGCATCACTTATCAAAGCTGGCTGCGGGAGCCGGATTTTGGGCCCGATTACCGGGAACTGTGGGAGCGGGAAAAGCAATTGTCCGTGAATGGGAACCCCCAGCGGTTCGAGCTGGCCAGCTTCTGGCGGCTGGTGAGGGACCCAGATTACGTGCGTTTTTTAAAGGAAGTAAACGTACAAAAGGTGCAGCTGACCTTTTTTGGCCTGGAGGGCATGACCGATCGGCACGTGGGCCGGAAGGGAGCGTTCCGGGAACTGCTGCGAGCCACGGACATTTTGCTGGAAAACCAAATTGCGCCCCGGTGGCAGGCGTTTATCCATGAGGAAAACAAGGATGAAATTGTGCAGCTGCTGGCGCTGTCAAAGGAACTGCGCTTGGAGGAAAGGTGCCGGGCCTTTGGCAGTGAATTTGCGTTTTTTGTTCACGCTGGCAGCTGCGACGGGGAAAACCGGAAGCTGTACGGCGTCCGGCTAAAGAAGGAGCACTTGCCGGAAGTGCTGCTTCCTTATTATTGGCAATGGGAGGAAACGCTGACCGAAGCGGAGTGCTGCCGCTTGCTGGCCGGGGAGGAACAGTGCGTTACCTACCATGTGGAAAAGGAAGTGGTGCTCAACATTTCCAATAACCTGGACGTGTTTTACAATTTTACCCACATGACCCCCGAATGGAAAATTGGTAATTTGAAAGACGACGCGCCTTCCGAGCTGGTGCGGCAAATCATGGAGGAAGACACGACGGCCCTGCGCCTGTCCCGGGGGATCTCCGCTGGGGAACTGGTGCAGCGATACGGCAATCCTGCGTCTCACAAAATCTTTTTCCTGGAAGATTACAAAGGGTATCTGCTGAACCGATACCTGGAAGAAGTGGGAAAAGCGCCGGAAGGAAAGATTGCAAAAGGACAGGAAAGGTGATATAATACCAACTTACACGGCTACCTACATGCCGTGGAAAAGGAGGAAAACATGATGAAAAAGTATCTGGCGGAGTGCATTGGCACCGCCACCCTGGTCATCCTGGGCTGCGGCACTGCCATGCTGGTGGGCTGCGACGCGGCGAATGGCGGCGGCTATATCCTGACGGCCCTAGCCTTCGGCCTGACCATCGTGGCCATGGCCTACTCCATTGGCAACATTTCCGGCTGCCACATTAACCCAGCGGTGTCTTTGGGTGTGCTGCTCACTGGCGGTATGAGCGCCAAGGAATTTGTGGGCTATGTGGTGTCCCAGTGCGTGGGCGCGTTGGCTGGCAGCGGCATCCTGGCGCTGATCTTTGGCCTGGGCAACGTGAAGGACATGACTGGCGGCTTTGGCGCCAACGGCCTGGCCGGCGTGAACGGCAACGCTGCCGCTGGCCTGATCGTGGAAATCGTGCTCACGTTCATCTTCGTCATGGCCATTCTGGGCGTAACCAGCAAGAAAGCCAACCACGGCTCCTTCGGCGGCCTGGTGATCGGCCTGACGCTGGTGGTGGTGCACATCCTGGGCATTGGCCTGACTGGCACCTCCGTGAACCCCGCCCGTTCTTTTGGCCCCGCTCTGGCGGCTGCTTTCAGCGGCAACGCCGCGCCCCTGGCCGATCTGTGGGTGTTCATCGTGGGCCCCTTCATTGGCGCCGCCCTGGCTGCTTGCACCTACAAGGCACTGGAAAAATAAGCGTTTTTCTGCCACAACTCCTGCAATACGTGGGACGATTTTATCCCACGTATTGCTTTTTTGTTGTTTTTTTGATATGATAAAATTTACAGGAAGATCCTTCGGGCAACTGTGAAAATCATATTTTAGAGGAGGAGTACCATGAAGAAGATTGTTGCTCTCATTCTGAGCTTCTGCTTGGTGCTGGGCTCCATGGCGATCGCTTCGGCGGACGCTGTGTTCACCCCCGGCACCTACGAAGCTACCGCTCAGGGCTTTGGCGGCGATGTGAAGGTCACTTTGACCGTGGACGAAAACGCCATCACCGCTATTGAAATCGTGGGCGAAAACGAAACCCCAGGCCTGGGCCAGGCTGCTATGCCTGTGATGCAGGAAGCGTATGTGGGTAAGGCTGACGCTGACGACGTGGACGCTTATGCCACCGCTACCGTCACCTCCACCGCCGTGAAGGAAGCCGTTGCCAAGGCGCTGACCGCCGCCAAGGGCGAAGCCGCCGCCGCGGACGCCGCGCTGGCCTTCACCGCCGGCACCTACGAAGTGTCCGCCGCCGGCTACAATGGCGACAGCACCTTCGCCGTCACCTTCTCCGATTCCGCGCTGACCGGCGTCGAAGTGGTGAAATCCACTGAAACCGCCCATGTGGGCGATATCGCTTTCGCGCCCATGATCGCCGATATGATCGAAGCCAACGGCTCCGGTGTGGACGGCGTGTCCGGCGCCACCTTCTCCTCTCGCGCCCTGCGCAACGCGGTGAACGCTGCCGCCGAGCAGGCTGCGTGCACCAACCTGGACGCTTTCAAGGCCGCTACCGTGAAGCATGAGCCCCAGGCTCCTGTGGATCTGACCTACGATATCGTTATCGTGGGTGCCGGCGGCGCCGGTCTGGCCGCGGCTGCCCAGGCTGCGCAGGACGGCTATTCGGTACTGATCCTGGAAAAGGCCGCTGAAATGGGCGGCAACACCCTGGTTGCCGGCGGCGCGTACCAGAGCGTGATGCCTTATCTGGTATGGGATAAAGAGAATCCCGATGCCACCACCGGCATTAATCCCATCGATGGCCAGGAATACGCCAAGGTCAAGAATGACAGCGGCCGGATTGAGATCCTCAAGACGATCTTGTCCTGGTCCGAAGAAGAATTTGACGGCACGCTGGATGATGCTCACCCCTTCGTGGCCGGCGAAATTGGCCTGAACGCCGTGCGCGGTGTGCACGCCGAATACCTGCCCACCCTGCAGGCCCTGAAGGCTGAGATCAACGATTATCTGGCTTGGGCCCAGCCCCAGCTGGACAGCGGCGTGAAAGAAACCCAGCTGACCCTCTTCTCCACCAAGAACCTGCATATTTTCCAGACCTACTACGGCGGCCTGCGGCCCAGCGCTGACGGCTCCCAGTGGATCTATGGCCGGTATGAACTGGTGAGCCAGGTCATCGAAGAAGGCCAGGATATCAAGAGCTGGCTGTGTGCTCAGGGTTCCCTGTTTGATTTCGCCAACCAGAGCACGCTGATCGGCTGCCTGTGGCAGCGCGAAAACGGCCCTCAGGGCGGCGTGGTCAACGGCGAAACCATCAAGGATACCAAGTGGGGCGCCTACTTTGCCGTGCCCTACAACACCATGATGACCGCCAATCCCGATAACAAGCTGCTGCTGCGGACCACTGCCAAAGAACTGATCACTGAGAATGGCAAAGTGGTGGGCGTGAAGGCCGAGCAGTATGACGGCACCGAAGTGACCGCTCATGCCACCAAGGGCGTGATCCTGGCCACCGGCGGCTATGGCGCCAACATCAAGATGGTGCAGGAAAGCAATGTATACTGGAAGCCGGAATACATCGCTGATAACATCGGTACCACCAACCGTGCTGAACTGACCGGCGACGGCATCCTGATGGCCCAGGCTGTGGGCGCCGACGTGGAAGGCATGGGCTGGACCCAGATGATGCCCCTGGGCTGGGTGGACAATGGCAATTTGTCCCGCGGCGCCGGTGAAAACGTCATCTTCGTCAACGCTGCCACCGGCAAGCGGTATGTGGACGAATCCGCTGAACGCGACGTGCTGTCTCTGGGCGGCTTCGAAAACGGCATGAGCAAGGAACAGGCCGAAAAGATGGGCCTGAAGTACGTGCCCGGTATCTATATTGAAATTTCCAACCCCAGCATCAAGATCAACGGCACCGAGGAAATCGAAGGCCGTCTGTACTTCCGCACCGTAGAAGAAATCGCTGAAATGATCGGCTGCGACGCCGATACCCTCCGCCAGACCATCCAGGATTATGACAATTACGTCATGGGCGTAACCACCGAAATCGACGTGCCCAAGCTGGCTACCCAGGGCACCATCGGTGATGTGGAAAAGGATGAAAATGGCAACTATAAAGTGGACACTTACCACATCGGCACGCTGCGCATGCGTCCCCAGGCTCCCTCCACCCACCACACCATGGGCGGCGTGAAGGTGGACCTGAACCGCCATGTGCTCAACACCGAAGGCAATGTGATCCCCGGCCTGTACGCTGCGGGCGAAGTCACCGGCGGCATCCATGCCGGCAACCGTCTGGGCGGCAACGCTTTCACCGAAATCATCGTTTCCGGCCGCGTGGCTGTGAAGGCTGTCGAGACTGATAACGCCGGTGCGGAAGCGCCCGCTGTGGAAGAAGCCGCTGCCGGCTTCATCCCCGGCTCCTACGAAGAAACGGCCCAGGGCTTCGGCGGCGATGTGAAGGTTAACGTCACGGTGGATGACAAGGCCATCACCGCCATCGAAATCGTGGGCGAAAATGAAACTCCCGGCATCGGCGCCGCTGCCATTCCTGTGCTGCAGCAAGCCTATATGGGCAAGGCTGCCGCCGAGGATGTGGACGGCGTGACGGGCGCCACCGTCACCTCCACCGCTGTGAAGGAAGCCGTTGCCAAGGCGCTGGCCGCTGCCAAGGGCGAAGCCGCTGCCGCTGACGCCGCGCTGGCCTTCACCGCCGGTACCTATGAAGTGTCCGCCGCCGGCTACAACGGCGACAGCACCTTCGCCGTCACCTTCTCCGATTCCGCGCTGACCGGCATCGAAGTGGTGAAGTCCACCGAAACTCAGTATGTGGGCGATATCGCTTTCGCGCCCATGATCGCCGATATGATCGAAGCCAACGGCTCCGGCGTGGACGGCGTGTCCGGCGCTACCTTCTCCGCCCGTGCCCTGCGCAGTGCGGTGAACGCCGCTGCCGAGCAGGCTAACTGCACCAACCTGGACGCTTTCAAGGCCGCCAAGGTGGAGCATGCCGCAAAAGATCCCATCGATGTGACCTATGACGTGGTGGTCGTGGGTGCCGGCGGCGCCGGCATCGCCGCTGCCGCGCAGGCTGCCCAGGATGGAAATACCGTGCTGGTTATTGAAAAGAATGCCGAAGTGGGCGGCAACACCCTGGTTTCCGGCGGTCAGTACCAGAGCGTGATGCCCTACCTGGTGTGGGATCCCGCTGATCCCGACGCCACCACCGGCGTGTATCCTTTCACCGGTGAAACCTATAACAAGGTCAAGTCCGTTCCCGGCTGCATGAACGAACTGAACATGATCCTGAACTGGAGCGAAGAGCCCTTCGACGCGGACTACTACGTCGATCACGAATTCGTGGCGGGCGACGCTGCCGAACTGAGCAAGCACGGCGTGCACGCCGAATACCTGCCCACCCTGAAGGCTTTGAAGGCCGAGATCCGGGAATACTTCGTCTGGGCAGCCGGTCAGTTGGCCGCCGGCAAGAATGAAAGCCAGTTGACCCTGTTCTCCACCATCAACCTGCACATCTTCCAGACCTACTACGGCGGCCTGCGCCAGAGCGCCGATAAGACCCAGTGGATCTACGGCGATATCGATCTGGTGAAGCAGTTCATCGAAGGCGGCCAGGGCCTGAAGGAGTGGCTGGAAGCCCAGGGCTCCCTCTTCCGGGAAGACACCCAGCCCACCCTGATCGGCGCGCTGTGGTATCGTGAAAACGAATTCATCGGCTCCACCATCGACCTGGATGGCGACGGCAACAATGAAATGGGCCGCTGGGGCGCTTACTTTGCCGCTCCTATCACCACCATCCAGAACGCCAATGAAAAGAACCAGATCATGAAGCGCACCACCGCCAATTCCTTGATTGTGGAAGACGGCAAGGTGACCGGCGTGAAGGCCACCCAGTATGACGGCACGGAAGTGACCGCGCATGCTGCCAAGGGCGTCATCCTGGCCACCGGCGGTTATGCCGCCAACATCCAGGAAGTGCTGGATTACAACGTGTACTGGTCCACCGAATACCTGTCCAACGCCACCAAGACCACCAACCGCTCCTCTCTGCAGGGCGACGGCATTAAGATGGCGGAAGAAGTGGGCGCTGCCATTACCGGTATGGGCTTCACCCAGCTGATGCCCATTTCCTGGGTGGATAACGGCAACCTGGCCTTCGGCGGCGGCAACTACGCGGCTTGGATCAACCCCATGACCGGCCATCGGTTCGTGGATGAAGGCAGCGAGCGCGACGTGCTGTCCCTGGCTGAATTCCGCAACGGCATGGAAGTGAACGGCACCAAGGGCGTGTTCCTGGAATTCTACAACGCCGAAGAACTGATCCCCGGCCCCATCCAGCTGGCGCAAGGCGACTATGAAGGCCGCTACTATCGCCGCACCATCGATCAGCTGCCTGAATTGTTCGAGCATCTGGGCGTCACCGCTGATCCCGCCGTGGTCATCGATACGATCAAAAAGTACGATACGGCCGTCATGGGCCAGGGCGAATATCCCGATGTGGGCAAGGCCATTGCTTCCCGCTGCGTGGGCAACGTGCAGAAGGACGAAAACGGCAACTACCTGCCCGACACCTATGATCTGGAAGGTACCCTGCTGACCATCCGCCTGATGGCTCCTTCGACCCATCACACCATGGGTGGCCTGGCGGTGGATACCGACCGTCATGTGCTGAACGCCGACGGCCAGATCATCCCCGGCCTGTATGCTGCGGGTGAAGTCACCGGCGGTATCCATGGCGGCAACCGTCTGGGCGGCAACGCCATCGTGGAAATCTTCGTGTCCGGCCGGACCGCGGCCCAGGCTGTGCAGGCAGATAACCAGTAATCTTCACAGAATCAACCCTTTGGGGCAGGAGAATTCCTGCCCCAATTTTATGTTTCTTGCGTTCCATGCGAAAGTATGATATACTGAGAAAAAATACCAAAGGAGTGCGTTTTTGTGAAGAAAAGAATGCTGGCTGCCCTTCTGTTGCTGGTTCTGCTGCTGGGTATGATTCCCACGGTCTTGGCTGATGGCCGCATATTTGAAATCAACGCCAAGGTCACTATGAACAGCCGGGGCTACACTGTGGTGTCCTGGGATGATTCCGAAGGCATGGCACCCTACACGGTGAGCTATGAATACGTGGATGAAAGCCGGTCCGTCAAGCAGGTGCGGTGGTGCTCTGCTCAAAACTTGACCACCAAGAGCCATGCCATCGTGGGCCTGATTCCGGGCAAGACGTATCGGATTATCGTGTTTGACCGCAACAAATATTCCACCAGCCGCTTGATCACGGTGCCCACCAAGGCGGATATTTCCTCCACCCGGAAGCGGAAGGAAACCATCACCCCCATGTACAGCCGCAACGGGGCATCGCCCAAGAAGCTGAAAAACATGAGCGCCAGCGCCATGCAGCGTAACATGGCCAAAGGCTATGGCTACGGTATCGAATACAGCACGGAATTTTACAGCGCCGCCAGCAAGGAAATTGTGCATGACGCGTTGTTTGCTTTCTACGCGCCCAACGGCTATGTGGACACCAACTATGCCGCCGATTTTACGCTTCCCAAGAAGGCCAACATGCGCTACTATTACACCTTCCTGGGCAGCAGTTTTTTCGATGGCTTGCTCCAGCTGAACGGCAGCATTCCCACGGGCACCTACCGGTTTGAAATCTATTTAGAGGGCCGACTGTTTTGCAGCAAGACGTTTAAGGTGGCTAAGTAAGCGAGAAAGAGGAGGGGCGGAGACCCGCGCGGCCTCGGCCTCCTGCGCCAGGGTACTTTCTTTGCCTTCAGAGAAAGTACCCCCTTTTCTTTTGGTTCCCGCGCATAAAAACGAATGACAAAAGTCCTTATTTTTTTGTCAAAAAGTCCTTATTTTTTTGTCAAACCCCTTGCAATTTCTTCCGTTATCCTTTATAATATCTAATTGGCACATCCTTGCGTCCTACGTAGGATAGGACGCCATACGTCCATGAGGAGGTGAAAAGAATGAACAAGTATGAAGTGGTGTACATCATCGACCCCGCTGTGGAGGAAGAAGCCCGCAAAGCGCTCATCGCCAAGTTCAACGACCTGATCACCGGAAACGGTGGCAGCGTGGATAAGGTGGAAGAGTGGGGCAAGCGCCGCCTGGCCTATGCCATCGATTATAAGACCGAGGGCTACTATGTGCTGGTGAACTTCCAGGCTGAGGCCGAACTGCCCAAGGAACTGGAGCGTAACCTTCAGATTTCCGACAGCGTCATTCGCTACCAGGTGATCAAGCAGATTGAGCGCAAAGTGGGCATCAAGCCCCGGGCCGTGCGTCCCGCTCCTGTGGCTCCTGCCGCGGAAGCGCCCGCCGTCGAGGCTCCCGCTGAACCCGCTGTGGAAACCCCCGCTGAATAAGGGAGAGAGCGAAAGATGAACAAGGTCTTTTTGATCGGCAATCTCACCCGTGATCCCGAAATGCGCACCACCCAGAGCGGTGTGAACCTGTGCAGCTTCACCATCGCGGTGAACCGCCGCCGGGGCAATAACGCCGAAGCGGGCCAGCCGGAAGCGGATTTCTTCCGTGTTACGGCCTGGCGGCAGCTGGGCGATATCTGCGGCCGGTATCTGGCCAAAGGCCGGAAGGTGGCGATCACTGGCACGGTGTCTGCTTCTGCCTATGTAGGGCAGGATGGGCAGGCCCGGGCCAGCTTGGAAGTGCAGGCGGATGACGTGGAATTCCTGACGCCCAAGGGCGAAGCCGGCGATGCCGGCGCTTACGCCTCTGCGGCTCCTGCCGCACCTCGCGCTAACAACGCGGGCTATGGCTCCGCTCCTCAGGGCGGCGGCTTTGTGCAGGTGGATGAAGAGGAATTGCCGTTCTGATCCTGATCGGAAAATGAATGAAGGAGGATGAGAATCATGTCTGAGGATCGTGGCGAAAAGCGCCCCCGTCCCCGCGGAAAGCGCCCCCGGCGTAAGGTGTGCGATTTCTGCGTGAGCAAGATCGAATATATCGATTATAAAGATGTCAATCGTCTGCGTCGTTCCATCAACGAACGCGGCAAGATCCTGCCCCGCCGCATGACTGGCAACTGCGCCAAGCATCAGCGTCAGCTGAGCGAGGCCATCAAGCGCGCCCGTGCCATCGCGCTGCTGCCCTACACGGTGGACTAAGGAAAACAAAAAAGCGTCGGTTATCCGGCGCTTTTTTTGTTATGCAAGAGGATGATGGATAAAACAAATGCAAAAACAGATGCCTGAAAACTTGCAAGGGATGCGGATGTGATCTGCTCGCTCAGAACCGCTGCAAAGCTTTACGCATGCTGCGAGTGTAACGCTGCGTGAACGAGTGGCGGATATACATCCCTACGGTAGTGACATGTTTTTACGTCAATGCGGATGGGATCAGTGGTTTTCGTCCTTCACCCACAGCAGGATCACCGTGCCGGGGGCGCAGTGCTCTTCAATAAACTGCTCCATGGGCATGACGCAGTCCTCAAAATCGTCGGCCATGTTGAAGAAGCGGAAGGTGCGGTCAGGCTGGCGGATGTAGGAGGTGAAGTGGGGCTCGGGGCCTTCCCGATAGCGGAAGATGCCTGCGCAGCTTTCCTGAGCGTCCAGCAGGGCCGCTTCCCGGCCGATGGTTTCCCGGTACTGGGGCACGTGCTGCTTCAAATATTTCCGCATCACGCACATCAGCGTGGGGCCCGGCGCCTTCAAAAAGTGCATGTCGTCCAGTTCCTGCCGCACTTCGTCAAAGGCCACATTATGATCCAGCGCTTTGCGCAGGTTGTATGCGGCAATCCAGCCACAGCCGTTCAAATTGGCCGGAATGGTGCGGTATTGGAAAGAGGAAAAGCAATCCTGATCAATAATATACCCGTCTGGAGCAAAGCCAAATTTCAGTGGTTTGGGCGCAGCCATCGCGTATTCTCTCCCTTCCGACAATTTTCGCGGCAATTCGATATTATAAAGAAGAAACGTGAAAATGTCAAATGGAGAAGAAAGCAAACTGCCCGAGGGTTTCTCTCCCTCAGGCAGTTTGCCAGGAGGCCGCCTCCTGGGCTTGACTTGCGGTTGTGAAAATATCGGCTAAGAACAGGCATTGTGCCACTGAAACATGAAGCATCATGCCAACACAACAGCTTGTGAAATTTGATGGACAAAGCCCTTTCGCACAAGGCAGGGGCGCAAGCCCAGGGCATTGCGTTACTTGCCGCCAAGCTTTCTTTTGAATAACCGTGCCACAGGCCGTTCAAACACGTAGGTGACCACTGTGGCCACGATCAGCGCTGTGGCGAAGCACAGCAGCGTGTAGGGCAGCCGCCAGGCGGGGTCGTTCATAAAGGGATCGGGGAGGGCGCTGGGGGGAAGGTGCCATTCTTTGAGTTTGACGGCCAGCAGCTGATGATATATATAGAATTGGAAGGAAATGGTGCTGAGAAAATGCATCAGTTTATTGCCCAGCAAAAAGCGCAGGGTGGGCAGGGAACAGGCGGCACTGATCAGGGCCACGCATAAGGTGACGGACAAGCCAAAGCGCCGGTCCATCTGGCCTTGGCGGATGGCGTCGTAGCCGTTGGACGCGGCCTGGCCCTGGGCAATGGCCACCAGCTGGAACAGGCAGAGCAGGAACATGACGGTGAAAACCAGTTTAATTTTCTTCTCCCATACGCCGTCGCCCAGCTTTTTTCGCAGTGATTGATAAGCTGCAGCGGCCACAAAGCCGTTGGCGTACACATCCAGGAAGGCGGGCAGCTGATTAAAATACATGCTGGTGTCCGCCTGCTGCCCGGCCCAGGCCCGGAAGGCGAAAGCAGCCCCGGCCATGAGGGCATAGGTGATGAGCGGCCATTTCTTGAACGCCCGGGCCAGGAAGGGGAAAAGCAAATAAAACTGCATTTCGACCCCCAGGGTCCATAGCGCGCCGTTCAGGGGGGTGCCCTGGTAGTTGAAGGGGAAGAGGGTGTGGGTGAAGGTCAAATGTGCGGCTAAATCCTTGGCCGCATCCCCGGCGGAGGCGTATTCCCCTCGGGCGCAGGCAAGGATGAACAGCGGCAGGATGCACAGCAAATAGGACGGCAGGATGCGGATCAGCCGTCGCTGGTAGAACGGCAGGATCTTAGGGTTCTTTTTTGCGTTGGCGTAGGGCAGGTACAGCAAAAAACCGGAGAGCAGCAGCATGCCATCCACCCAGATATAGCCGGAGCGGAGCAGAAAATCCAGGCTGACGACATGGTTGCCCAGGAGGAACGTGGGGGTCAGCCAGCCCTGCTGCCAAATGTGATACCAACCCACCAGGAAAACGCAAAGGGCCCGAACCCCATCCAGCACATCGATGCGGTCGGGGTCCGGGGCCTGGGTATAGGGGCGGAAAAGAAGGTTGATCTGTTCCATACGTTATTCGGCTCGGTTCATTTTATAGACGGTCTTGGTTTTGATATTGCGCAGGTTCAGCACTTTATCGTTCAGGGACAGGATATTGTAGGTGTAGGTCAAATCATCCGGCGATTCGCCGATGGACAGGGCATATGCGCCGCCCACGCCTACGATGTAGGCATATTCCTGCCCGTCAATGCGGCAGGTGCCGTCGTCCCGGAAGGTCATTTCCGCGTTTTTGCCGCTGTTTTCCCAGCGCCCCATAATGCGGTATGCCAGCCGCTCCAGCTTCTTGGAAGATACGTCCTTGTAATCCTTGATCAGGTTGTAATACTTCAGGGCTTCAAAGGGCTGCTTGTTGTTGTACAGCGCTTCGGCGTACTGGTAAACGGCCTCCTGGTACATGGCGGGGATATCGGCAAATTTTTCGGGGATGTAATCCAGGGACAAGGCGGAGAGGATGTCCACTGCGGTTTGGTAATCCCGTTTACTCATGGCTTCCTTGGCGCCGGCATAGGCGGTGGCGTAGTATTCATCCGCGGTGGACGCAGCCTGGGCTTCCGCGTCCTGATATTTGCCGGCCCGGGCGTACAGCGCGGCGGCAGCGGCCAGATTGCCTGTTTCCTGGGCGGCGGCAGCGGCCTCATAGGCGTACTGCTGCATACGCTGAGTGGCGTCCTGATAGCCGGTGATGGTGCTCAGCTTTTCCGACGCGCCGGCCAGATTACCGCCGTCGGCCAAAGTCAGGGCCTGCTGGTAAACGCAGTCTTTATACTGGTTGGCGGCATCGGCGTAATCCCCCAGGGCTTGGAAGATGGTCATGGCTTCATCGTATTTTTCTTCCACTTTCAGGTCCAGGGCCAGCAGGTACCGGGCACGGCTGATGTATTCATCCGCTTCGGAGAAGCCCGCCAGATCGGACAGCACCTCGATGGCCTGCTCATACTGGCTGTTATCGATCAAGCTTTGGGCGTAGGCCAGCCGGGCAGCTTTCAATTCTTCTTCGCTGTCGGCATAGGAGCCCAGCTGGGACAGGGTTTCGATAGCGGAAGCGTAGTCCCGGGCGCTCAGGCTGTCCAGGGACTGGGAATAGAGCAAGTGGTTGGCGTATTCGTCCGCGCCTTTGTAGCCGGGGATGGAAGCGAATAGCTGGAGCGCGTCACTGGTCAGGCCATTGTCCATCAGAGCGATAGCCGGGAGATAAATGGCTTCCTTTCGGGCTTCCTCGGCCTCGGGCAGCTCATCCGCGGCCAATTCAAAATAGCCCCGAGCCCCGTCATAGGCTTCTTCTTTCATCAGGGCTTGGCCCAATTCATAGTAGCAGCGGGCCAGCAGCTGTTTGGAATCCAGATAACCAGAAATTTTTTCCAGCATTTCGGCGGCCTTGGCATAGTCGCCGTTGTTCATGGCGTCCACAGCCGGCGCGTACAGGCAGCCAGCAGCACGGCGGTAGGCATCGCTGTAATCCCCGGCCAGGAGGAAATATTCAGCGGCTGTATCATAATCCTGCTGATCGTAATACTGGACGCCGGCGGCGTAATAGGCCGATTGCAGCTTTAGGGTGCTGTCCCGATAATCGCCCAGGGCTTTGAAATGCTCCGCGGCGGTGACGGGATCACTGTCGACGGCGGTCAGGGCCAGCTGATACAGGCACTCCTGGGCGCTGGCGGCGGCATTTTGATAATCGCCCAGGGAGAGGAACTTTTCCCGAGCGGAGGCGAAATTGCCTTTATTCATCAGGTCGGCGGCCCATTCATAGGCGGCCTGGTTTCGCTTCATGCGGGCATCGCTATAGGAGGGCACTTGCTCGTAAAGAGCGATGGCTTCTTCCCAGTTGCCGGCGGACAGCAGCTTTTCGGCATAGACATAGCGGGCTTCTTGGGCCCGGGTGGCGCTGTCCTTATAATCAGCCAGGGCGTCAAAGCTGTTCCAGGCGGCGCGCAGGGAGGTGTAGGTGCCGCTGTTCAGGGCGGACAGAGCGGCCCGGTAATCGCACTCGGAGGCCATATCGGCGCTGTCTCGATAGTTGGCGATGGCCAGGAACTGCTCCTTAGCGGAATCAAACTGATTGCTTTCCAGGGCCCGGGTGGCCTGGTAGTAGCGATAGTAAGGGATACCGTGAAAATAGACGCCGTAGGCAATCCCGCCCAGCAACAGCAGGGAGACGACGGAAGAAATGACGATGCGGCGGACCCGGCGGCGTTTTTTCAGCGCCGCTTCCTGCTCCTGGGCCACGCGGCGGGCTTCCTCCCGCTGGCGGCGCTGCTGCTCTTCCAGGAAGCTTTGGCGAGTGAAAATGATCTTTTCAATAGCGGCTTCGTTGAGCTTGGTAAACAATTCGTGCTTGTCCCGGCGGCAGCGGCGGCATTCATCATCCTTGGCAGCGTTGGCCCGGCCGCATACACATACCCATACTGTCCCCTGATCGCTGGGATAGCAGGCGGCGTCGGGGCCGGCCAATTCCTGCATGACCCGCAATTGGGCCCCTTTCAGGAGGGGAGAGGGCTTGTATTCCAGCGTGGGGGCGCTGCCCCTGCGCCATACTGTGCCATCCACGAACCATGCCTTTTCGATGATTACTTCCAAGTCCTGCGCTTGCACCGCTTCCTCAATGGACAGGGAAATTTCATAGGCGTGCCGGGCCGGAATTTCCAGGCCTTGCAGCCGCTCCACATAGCGGGCAAACTGCTCTCCTTCCGTGTCGAAGCACAGCACGCAAACCTGGATGCTGTTCACTTCCAGATCGGAAAGGTTATAAAGCTGCATGGTAAAAACGGGATCTTGGATGGTGGGCATTTTGCAATGCCACAGTTCGATGGGGCAGGTCAGATCAATCCGCATGGAGCAAGCGCCTCCGACAACAGGAACTTTTGAATGATGAAATAGAGGATGCGGGCAATTACCGCAGCAGCATTACGTGGCTTTGCAGCTGGCCGTCAATGAAAGTGAGCTGCCAAATCACCCGCTGGCCCGCAGCGGTGTTGACGGCGTAGGTCAACGTGGCGGTCACTTCTCCGTAAGCCAGTACGCCGTAGGGCGCGTTTTCTCCATCGCCGTAGAGGGCGATGCCGTTGGCAAGCTGAGTATAGGTATCATGCTGGAAGCGGTTCATCACGCTGTCGATGCTGTCGTCGATGCGCACGCCCCGGGGGCCCTCCAGAATATCGTCGTTGACGGTCAGGTTATCCACATGCAGGAAATTGCGCTGATTGTCGCATACGAAGACGACGCTCACGCCTTCCCACTGCAATGTGCGCAGCCATTCGCCGGTGCTGTCTTCCATCCAGTCGTCCACAGAAGGCGTGCCCAGTGCGGCCACGGCCATATCGGGGGTCAGATGCGCAAAGTCAATGCCGCCAAAGGACAGGTCCGCTTCTTCAAAGGCGCTTTGATCCCCGCTGTACAGGCTGACAGGGTAGGCGGCGTATTCCCGGTTTTCCTGGATGGTGGCCACGTTAGAAATTTCTTCCATGGCTTCCAGGGGGTCGGCGTGCTGTTCCAGGCCGAAAATCCGGATGCCGATCACCACGTCCATCCAGTCGAAGGAATAGGTGATGCCGCAGCGCACCACAGCGTCTTCTTCCCAAGTGAAGACCAGGTGAGTCACTTCGGTGATCCGCTGGCCATCCCGCAGAATGTAGCCCACGGAAGCCTGGGGCCGCTCGTCGTCCACGTACAGGGCGGCGTCATACCGGCTGCCCAGCAAGCCGGGGTTATCGTTGGGATACACAGAAAGCACATCTGCCAGGGTGTCGCCGATGTGGATGCCCCGCATGTCTTCCTGCATTTCATTCAGCGTGGCGCCCAGGATGGCGGTAGTTTCGCTCAAGGTTTCATCCGCGATGAGCAAGGTGGCGCCTTCCGCGTAGGTCACGGTGGTCAGGCCCGTATCCGGGTCGGCTTCGGCGTGGTCAACGCCCATGGCGAGGGCATCGCCGGCCAGCACATCCAGGTACATTTCCAGTTCTTCCTGGGACAGGTAGGCGTTTTCCTCCGCCTCGGGCATTTCGGCGGTTTCGGCCATCGCCGCACCGGTGATCATCAACAGGGCCAGAAGCAGCGCGATCAGTTTTTTCATGAGAAATAATCTCCTTTTCTTATTCTGAAAGATGAGAAACGCCTTGCGGCGTAACCAGCGCATAGAGCAGCCGGGCCTTGGGGGCGGGGCAGGGGGAGAGGGTGAGGGCGGCGGCAATGCGGTCCTCAGCGGCCTGGGCGGATGCTTCATCCCGGGCGTGCAAGATGCAGACTACATCGCCTTTGCGAATGAAATCGCCTATGCGTTTTTCCATCACGAAACCCACGGAAGGGTCAATCACATCGTCTTTTTCGATGCGGCCCGCGCCCATCCGCTGGGCGGCCAGGCCCAAGGCGGTACCGTTTACGTGAGCAAGGTAACCTTCTTCCCGGGCCAGCATGGGCCGGATCACCGGGGCTTTGGGCAGCAAGCCGACATCATCGCACACCCGGCCGTCGCCGCCCTGGGCAGCAATCATTTCCTTGAATTTTTGCAAGCCTCTGCCGCTGACGAGGGCTTCTTTCAGCATGGCTTGGGCCTGGAGCTCATCTTTTGCCAAGCCGGAAGCAATCAGCATCTGGCTGCCCAGGAACAGGGACACCGTCTTCAGCGGCCCTTCCACCCGGCCAGCCAGGATATCAATGGCTTCCTTGACCTCCAGGGCGTTGCCTACGTGGCTGCCCAGAGGCTCCTCCATGCCGGACACCACCGCCACGATGCTGCGGCCTGCGTGGGCGCCAATGTCCACCATGGCTTTGGCCAGGGTGATGGAATCTTCGAGGGTGGGCATCAGGGCACCGGAGCCTGTTTTCACGTCCAGCACGATGGCTTTTGCCCCGGCAGCGAATTTTTTGCTCAAAATGCTGCTCACGATCAGGGGAATCGAATCCACCGTGGCCGTCACGTCCCGCAGGGCATAGAGCGTTTTATCCGCGGGGGCCAGCTGGGCGCTTTTGCCCGCCACGGCACAGCCCACGGTACGCACGATTTGAAGAAATTTGTCCTCCGGCAGGTCCACCACCATGCCGGGGATGCTTTCCAGCTTATCCACCGTGCCGCCGGTGTGGCCCAGGCCCCGGCCGCTCATTTTGAGCACCTTGCCGCCGCAGGCCGCCACCAGTGGGGCCAGTACCAGGGTGGTGGTGTCGCCCACGCCGCCGGTGGAATGCTTATCCACCGGCACGCCGCCCACGTCGGGGGAGAGCATATCGCCGGAAGCGGCCATGGCCATGGTCAGATCCGCCGTTTCCCGGGCGTCCATGCTGTTTAAGCGGATGGCCATCAGCAGCGCGGCCAATTGGTAATCGGGAATGGTGTGACGGGCGGCCCCGTCAGCGAAAAATTCGATCTGTTCTTTCGTCAGCGCGCGGCCCTGTTTCTTGTCTTCAATGATGCTGATCATGTCCATGAAGGAAAATCCTTTCCTTTTTTATTACTAAAGCAAGCATAGTATATCATAATTCTGTTTCGCCGTAAAGCGAGGATGATGATTTTGGTTAAAAAATATTGTAAATATTTTGCGAAAATCTATTGACCTTGTAACAAAAATGTAATATAATGCACAAGAAAGAATGTATTTTTCTTTTGGTGACCCAATCTGTTGCGTTTTTTGAACGCACATGTGAAGCTATAAATGTTGGATGGGGTGTCGGTCTCTATGAAGGAAACAGGAATGCTGAACCGGTTGGTCTCTTGGATGCTGCTCGCGATCCTGGTGATGACGCTGTTTACGCCCGGATCTCTGGCGGAGGATGCGTATATCCGCACCATCGTGGACAAGGTCAACGTCCGCGAAACGGCCAGCTCCAGCGGCAAGGTGCTCAATGAAAACAACCAGATCCCGCTGGGCAGCGTGCTTCTGGTGCAGCAAACCTTCACCGATGTGAACGGCCACGAATGGGCCCTGGTCAAGTATGATACCGCCGTGGGCTACGTGGATTCCGATTGCTACGCCGCCAGCGACGAATACGGCAATCTACTGGCTGATTCGGTGGCGAACGCGGCGGTGTTTACCGTGGCCGCAGCTCCTGTCGCCAAGGCGCTGACTGCTTCGTCTGCGGCCAACACTGCTGCCGACGCCGCTACCGCCACGCCGACCCCCGCCCCCGCTTCGGCCATTTTGAAGGCTGGCGATATCGGCGAAGTGACCATCGATAACGTGTTTTTCCGCAAGACGGCCGACACTTCCGGGGATTTCTGGGATCGGCTGACCAAGGGCTTCCAGCTCAAGGTGCTGGGCACTACTGTGACCGGCAAGGGCAAGAACCAGATTCTGTGGTACAAGGTGCAGGGTGGCACCACCAAATGGCCCGACCGCACATACACCGGCTATATCCACAGCGATTATCTGGTGGCTGCCGGCAGCGTTGCGACCGCTACGCCTACGCCCACTCCCACTCCCACGCCCACTCCTGCATCTTCTTCCGGCTCTTCTTCGGCAGCCGCCACCGGCTATGTGAAAACCACCAAAACCGGCGTCAACATCCGCAAGACCCCCGCGGGCGCCGTGCTGACCGGCAAGAACGAAGATAAGGTGCCTGTCAACACCGTGCTGGCCTACACCGAAAAAACAGGCAAGATTTCCGGCTATTACTGGGCCAAGGTGACCTATAAGGGCGTCACCGGCTATATCCGCTCCGACTGCTGGACGGAGACAGATGCCAAGGGCGCCGCGGTGGCCACCGCTGTGCCTGCCACGCCGACTCCCGCGCCCGCGTCGTCCTCCGGCGGCACGGCGACCGTGCCCAGCAACGCCTTGGGCGTGATCAGCCTGACCACCGGCGGCGTGAATTTCCGCGTGAACCCCAACGGCACTATCCTGGGCCGTTTGAATAAGAATACCAAGCTTAATTACTACGCCACCCAGACGGTAAACGGCCAGCTGTGGTACTATGTTTACTCCGCCGAAATGGGCAGCTACGGCTATGTGCTGGGCTCTCTTGCGAAGGTGGTCAGCGGCGCGACCCCGGTTCCCGTGGCCGTTGCCACGCCCGCGCCTTCTTCCGGTAGCAGCGGCACTGCCACTTCCGCCACTTCCGGCAAGCTGGTGACGATCGCCGATAAGCTGAACCTGCGCAAGACCCCCAGCCTGCAGGCCATCGTGCTCAAGCAGATTCCCAAGTCCGGCGTCAACTTTAACTTCACCGCTACTCAGACGGTGGGCGGCATTACCTGGTTTAAGGTGACCTACAGCGGGAAGACCGGCTGGCTGCACGGCAGCTTCGTGCGGGTGCTTTCCACCAATGGTTCTTCCAGTTCTACCTCCGGTGGCAGTTCCTCCGGCGGCTCCTCTTCCGGTTCCACCGGCGCCACGACCACCGCCGTGCCTGATCCGTCTTCCTTCAGCGATGTGGCTCTGACTACGGCCCAGAAGGTGTTCATCCGCAAGGAGCCTTCCATGAGCGGAAAGCAGCTGGGCCAGGTGGCCAAGCAGGGCACCAAGCTGACCTACAACGGCAAGTACCAGACGGATACCAAATCCACCTCCGGCACCACTTACACCTGGTATAACGTGACCTACGGCAAGATCACCGGCTGGATGCGCGGCGACTTTGTACGCATCCTGACCCAGGCGGAAAAGAAGGTTTACTCCCTGACCGGCGATGCCAATAACCCGGTGGAAGCCGAATACGAAACCCTGAAAAAGGGCAGCGAAGGCGACGCCGTGAAGGCCCTGCAGCAGAAGCTGGTGGAAAAAGGCTATTTGACCGCCTCTCAGGTGACTGGCACCTATGACACCGCCACCGAAAAGGCTGTGATCGCTTTCCAGAAAGCCAATGGCCTGACCCAGGATGGCATTGCCGGCGAAAAGACCCAGCATGCCCTGTTCAACACCGTGCCCGTGGGCACCTATGATAACAGCACTGTGAATCCCACGCTCTATCCTGTGGAAAAGGTGGATTGGTTCACCGGTGATATCCAGACCGTGTGGCCTGTGGAAGGCACCGCCATCATCACCGATGTGTACAAGGGCATTTCCTTCCGGGCGTACCGCATTTTCGGCGGTAACCATGCCGACATCGTGCCCCTGACTGCTGCGGATACTGAAGCCTACTGCCAGATTTACGGCACCAGCAGCGCTCAGGAAATTGCCGACCGGTATTCGGAACTGCAGGTCTGGCGCCGCCGGCCCCTGTGGGTCACCGTGGGTACCCGCACCTTCGCCGCCTCCCTGTATGGCGCGCCCCATAACTTCGATAATTCCACGGTGAAGTATACCAACCAGACCAAATTGAAGAACAATTTCGTGGGCCAGGTTTGCGTACATTTCGTCAATTCCAAGACCCACGACAGCGCCACCAGCAAGGCTCACGTGGATTACGATACCAGCAACAACGGCAATTTCGGCCACCAGAGCGCGATCCAGTACGCGTACACCCACTCCATCAGTGGTACCAAGTAATCAATCAAACATGAACAACGATGTAATGATCATCGGCGGAGGCGCAGCGGGTTTGTCCGCTGCGCTTTCCGCATCCGGGCAGGGGGCGCGTGTTACTGTGATTGAGGGCGCACCCCGGTTAGGCAGGAAAATTCTGGCCAGCGGCAATGGCCGGTGCAACCTGGCCAACGCCGGCGAACCCCGCTACTACGGGGAAGCGGCCTGGGCTTTGCAGGTGTTTTCCGCTTGCCCGGTTACCCAGGTGCTCGCCTTTTTTGAAGAGCTGGGGCTGGTAGCCGTGGAGGAAGCAGGGGGCAGAATATACCCCGGCTGCGGCCAGGCGGCGGCTGTGCTGGATGTGCTTCGGGCCGAAATTGAGCGGCGGCACATTCCCGTGATCTGCGAAGCGCCTGTGGCCAAGCTATGCCAAACGTCCTCGGGCTTTCGAGCGGATACGCCGAAGGGAAGCTTTGCGGCTTCCCGGACAATTGTGGCCTGCGGAGGCATGGCCGGGGGCAAATTGGGGCACGATGGAAAGGCCTACCAATTGCTGACCGGCTTGGGCCATACGCTGATTTTCCCCCGTCCGGCCCTGACCCAGATTGAGGCAGAAAAGCGGGCGGTGAAGGGCCTGTCCGGCCTGCGTCTGCCCGCCCGGCTGACCCTGTGCGAGGGCAAGCGCCCGGTCTCTGCCGCCCAGGGGGAAGTGCTGTTCACCGATTACGGGGTTAGCGGCGTATGCGCCATGCAGCTGTCTCGGGACGCGGAAGAAATGCTGGCCAAGGGAAAGCAGCCCACGCTGTATATCGATTTTTCGCCCATGCTGGGGATCATTCCAAGGGTGTACGACCGGGTGCCTGCCCAGGATCCGGAGAAAAACCTGCCTGCCGTGCGGGCATGCATCGAAAAGCGGCGGCATATCTTGCCACCGGAGGGAATTTTGACCGGCCTGGCTCCCCGACTGCTCAGTGAGAAGCTGAGAGGCCTGACGGCGGAGCAAACGGCCCGGGCCCTTGCGGCGTATCCTGTGCCAATCACCGGGGTGCGGGGCTTTGAACATGCTCAGGTCACCAGCGGTGGTATCGCCTGCCGGGAATTTTCTCCGGCCACCCTGGAATCCAGTTTGTGCCCCGGGCTGTACTGCGCCGGGGAAATGCTGAACGTGGATGGGGACTGCGGCGGCTTCAACCTGCAATTTGCCTTTGCTACCGGCATTCTGGCCGGGAAACACGCGGCTGAATAAGGAGGATCGAACCATGAAAAATCAATTTGTGTCCCTGAAGCCCGGCGCCTTGCTGGCCCCTGTGCCGGCGGTGATGGTGTCCTGCGCTCTGCCGGGAGAAAAGCCCAATATCGTCACCGTTGCCTGGACCGGCACAGTGAACTCCGACCCGCCCATGTGCTCCGTTTCCCTGCGCACATCCCGGTATTCCCACGATATCATCCGGGATTCGGGGGAATTCATTATCAATTTGTGCGGTGAGGAGAACCTGCGCGCCACGGATTTTTGCGGCGTGAAATCGGGCCGGGAAATCGATAAATTCGCCGCATGTCAATTGACGGCTGTGCCTGTGGAGGGCTTTGCCGCCCCGGCCATTGGGGAATGTCCCCTGTATTTGGCCTGCAAGGTCACATCCGTGCAGGAATTGGGCAGCCATAACCTGTTTCTGGGGGAAATCAAGCAGGTGGGCGTCAGCAAAGCGTTGATCGGCGAAGACGGCGGCATCGACTTTGGCAAGGCCAAGCTGGTGGCCTACAATCACGGTGTATACTATCAATTGGGAAAGGCCCTGGGGTTCTTCGGCTATTCCGTCGCCGCGCCGGATGTGCTGGAGCGGCGGATGGCAAAGCTGAAATAACGGAAGAAAACACCGATGAAAAAACAGTTTGCGTTCCTTTGGACATTGGCCATCCTTTCGGGTGCGCTGCCGGCCTCTTTGCAGGCGGCGGCGTGGACGCGGCTGCTGCCGGGCCGCTTTCTGTACGCAGGCGGCGTGGATGTTTGAGATTTTCGCAGCGACGGCACGTGCACAGGCCATAGCGTCTGGGTGTTCACTGGGGAGGGAAAAAACCAGGCGCACCTCTGGCGGGTAGAAGCTGCCGCGGACGCGGATTTGGAAAGGGTTTTCGTCCTGCCCGATGCGGTGCTGGTGATCGACGAAAATGAACGTTACGGTCTGGAATTGTTTTGACCGCTTGTTCGCCAGACGGCGATGATCACGGCCGGCGGATGAATCAGCGAAGAAGAACGGGCGATGGTCGCGCCCTTGCCCCTGTGCATCGGCATTTCTTATGGCGATGGCGGAGGCGGCTACGTGTGCATGAAGGATAAGTAAGCGAGAACCATATCTGCACGGAGGAATGAAACGTGTATCAAGCCCTGTATCGGGTCTGGCGGCCCAAGACGTTTTCCGATATGGTGGGCCAGGAGGCCATTGTGCGCACCCTGCGCAACCAGGTGATGACCGGGCGGGTGGCCCACGCCTATCTATTCTGCGGCAGCCGGGGCACCGGCAAAACCAGCGCGGCCAAGATCATGGCCCGGGCCATCAATTGCCTGAATCCGCAAAACGGCGACCCCTGCGGGGAATGCGCCAGCTGCAAAACCATTGAAAGCGACGCGTCCTTTGATGTGTACGAAATGGACGCCGCCAGCAACAGCCGGGTGGAAGAAATCCGGGAATTGCTGGAGAAGGTGGATTATCCGCCCCAGTTTGGCAAGTACAAGGTGTACATCATCGACGAAGTGCACATGCTCTCCAACGCGGCCTTCAACGCGCTGCTCAAGACCTTGGAGGAGCCGCCGGAATACATGGTGTTCATCCTGGCCACCACCGAGCCGCAAAAGCTGCCTGCCACCATCCTCAGCCGCTGCCAGCGGTTCGATTTCGGCCGGTTTTCGGAGGATCAGATCGCGGGCCATCTGCAGAAGGTGGCGGAAAAGAGCGGCATGCAGGCGGAAGAGGAGGCCCTGCGCCTGATCGCCCGGGCGGCGGAAGGCGGCATGCGGGACGCGCTGAGCATCCTGGATATGTGCATGGGCGCGGGGGAGACGGTGACTGAGGAAGCGGTGCGTGCCGCCCTGGGCACGGCGGACCGGGCGTTTCTTTTCTCTTTTGCGGACGCCATCGCAAAACGGGACGGGGCGGAGAGCCTGCGCCTGATCGAACAGCTGATGCGGAGCGGCCGGGACGTGCAGGTGTTTTTGAAGGATTTTTCTGCCCATCTTCGGCTGCTGATGGCTTCGAAGCTGTGCGGACCGGAGGAAAGCCTGCCCGGGACCAGCACGGAAAACACCAGGCGCTACGCGGCCCAGGCAGCGGAATTTTCCCAGGAAAGGCTGCTGCGGGTGATCGACATGGGCATGCACGCCGAGGCGGACACCCGCTGGGCGGCGTCGGCCCGGTCGGTGCTGGAAATTTTTGCGCTGCGTGCCTGCGATCAGCCGGAGGAAAAGGATGTGCAAGCCCTGCTGGAACGCATTGACGAACTGGAAATGCGCTTGGCGGAGCTGGAAAAGAACGGCGTCAAGGCCGGTTCTGCCCCGGGCGCTATCGATCCTATAATTCGCACGCCCAAGCCCAGCGGCGGAGGGCCGGCCCTGCGGCCCGTGACCGAAACGCCGGTGCCTGCGGGCAGTAAGGCCCCCAAAGATGTTTGGAATGACGCGCTGAAGCTGCTGAAGAAAACGGAACCGGCCATTTTCGGCCCCTTGTCCCAGGGCAAGTACGGCGGCTACAACGAGGGCACCTTCCGGGCGTTTTTTGCCGCGGAGGTGGATTTTATGATGACCATGCTGTCCGCCCCGGGACGTCGGGAAAAAATTGAAAGCGCCCTGAACCAGTGCGGAGCGCAGAACGCTCAATTTGAAGCCCTGCCCGCCGAAGCACCGCCGGACCCGGCCAGGCAGCAACGGCAGGAAAATAACCTGAACGGCCTGATTGATATGTTTGGCCGGGACAAGGTGCAGATTGATGAATGAACGGGTGACTCGGGAAGAGCGGGAGCCATTGAGGCGCTTTTTTCCGGGAATGGAGGATGTGCTGCTCTTGTCGGCCCTTGAAGGGCGCACGGGACGGGCCTTTGAAAGCGCGAATGGCACGGCGGCGTTGGTGGCTGCTCGGGGGTTTGTGTTTCTGGGCGGACAAGCCCGGGAGTGGTTCTTCCGGGAAGCAGCGGCGTGCTTGTCTCCCGGCTTTTTAACATTTATCGGCAGCCCTTCCTGGCTTGGCATTGCCCGGCGCTGGGGCGCCCAGGCGCCCATGACCCGCTGGCGGATGGAAACGCCGGATCGGTTTAATGTGGGTTTTCTTCGCCGTTTGGCTGTGCCCATGTCTGGCTTCATACTGAAAACCGGCGATGAGCAGGTGTACGCAGATTGTCTGAAGGACGCCTGGAGCGAAGACTTGGCTGCCTTCTATCCCGACGGGGCGGCTATGGCCCGGGATGGGCTGACGGTGACCGCATACCGAGGAAAGGAATTAGTGGCGGGCTGCGGGGTGTATGCCCGGACGGAAACGACCGCCGAAATTGAAATCGATACGCGGATTGATATGCGCCGCCAGGGCCTGGCGGCTTGCTGTGCGGCGGCGTTTTTGCTTCACTGCGTCGATCAGGGCGTGACGCCCCATTGGGACGCCATGACCCCCATCAGCCGGAACCTGGCCTTGAAGCTGGGCTTTGTGCGGCCCCGGCCCTATTTTGTGGTCTGCCGGGAAGAAAAGAACGAAACCAACCGTTGAATAGATGGGGAAATATCCTGTACGCGCCTTTACATTTTTCGTCAATATGTTATACTGTTTGGTGAATCCCTGCCCATGGAAAGGAGCACTGTATGAACGGAAACCGCGGTCAATATACCTCTGCACCGCTTTACAATATAAAAAAACGGCGGAATATGCCCGCCCCCGTGCCTCAGGCGGAGCAGCCCAACGGCCCTGCGCAGCCCCCCCAGCCCCCCCAGCAGCCTCAGCAGCCCGGCCAGCGGCGGTATTTTGCCCTGTCGCTGATTATGTGCGTGTGCTTGCCTTTGCTGTTTCTGGCGGCGCTGATTATTCCTAACAACCTGCTGCGCTTTGTGTTTGTGGGGGCGGCGGCGGGGTGCATTTTGGTCATGTGGCTGTTGAATGCCTTTGCCCGCACGGCCCGGGGCACCCTGACGGTGATCTACGCCGCTTTGGCCCTGGTGATCGGCTTGGCCCTGTTCATGAACAGCCAGAACCCTGAAACCCGCAATGTGTCCGCTTCCCGAGCGGACGGGGCGTCGGCCTTCAGTAATCAGGATCCTTCCGCCTTTGGGGCGGTGCTGGCCAACCTAAGCACCCCGGAGCCGGAAGAAAACAGCAATTCCGCCGCGGCTGCTGCCGCCATCTCTGCCGCCCAGCAGCAACTGGATGGCTTTATGGCGGCCTGGGCCATGGGCAACGTGCCCCAAATGCTGGAATATGTGCTGCCCAGTTGGAAAACCCAGCAGTCATCTCCGGATACTGCCCTGTGGCAACTGACGCTGGACAGCCGGCCTATCGAATACCAGGTCGAAAACGTGCTGGGCAGCGATGGGGACACCAGCCGCACCATCGTGATCAAGGTGACCATGAACGAGCGCAACACCGGCAGCGAGCCGGTGCGCAAACGGATGCACGTGATCATGTTCAAGGGCGGCCAAACCTGGTATGTGGATCCCAATTCTTTGAACGGCGTCATTGTGGATGAGGCGGCAGAATCGGCGGCCAACAGCCGGCCCAACATCGGCACCACTATCGCGCCTACTGCCACTCCCGCGCCGGAAACGCCCACCAGCGGCATTACGCTGTATTATAACAAGGACGGAAAGGGCAAGTATTATCACACCTCCGCCACCTGCGAAGCGGTGAGCCAGCAGTGGTGGCCCCTGACTTCCTTCTCCTATGATCAGCTGAACAGCGCGGAATTTTCCAAGCTACTGCCCTGCCCCAAGTGCAATCCGCCGGCTCGGCCCAGTGTGAATTGATCATTGGGCCAGCCCGGCGGCGTATTCCGCCATGCGGCAGACGCATAGCAGCTGGCAGTATTTCACCTGGGCTCCCAGGGATGTGGCGCCCTGGGTGGAGAAAGCGGCGCTGATTTCCTGGGACAGGTCATTCAGCAGCGTTTTCATGCTGCCCACGGCCGCGTGAGGGGAAGAACCGAAGAGGGTTTCCAACCGGGTGTACAAAGCGTCCACGGTATCCCGCTGGGATTGGAGGGCCGTGAGCACCTCCTGCCGGGTGGCCTTCTGCTGATCCAGGGATTGGGACAGGGCACTGAACTGCTCCGCTGCCTGGTCGATCAGGTCATAGGCGTCGCTGAGCGCGGTCAGCTGGGCCTTCTGTCCGGTGAGCCGCAGAGAAATTTCCGGCCGGGCGATTTCGGTTACCCAGGCTTCAATGCCGTGCTGGGTGCGCAATTGGGTCTGCACGGCCTGGGCGTCCGATCGGGTTTCGTAGGCCGCGCCCAGAATGCGCACAGTGTCCTGCCGGTAGAGATAGCCCGCCGCGCCCCGGCTGCGGAAACTGGCCGCCCCTTCCCGGGCGGCATTTTCCCGTTCAAAGGCCCCCAATTGGAGGGCGTACCAGGCCCGGCCCGGCAGCGTTACCTGCCGGCTTTCGGCGGCGCTTTCATCGGGCGTCAGCGTGGGGGAGGGGGATAAGGACAAAGGAACGGGAAGCGATAAACCCCTGTTTTGCAGCCAATAGCCGCCGGCGGCCCCACCCATGGCCGTTAGCAGCAGAACCAGCAAAACAGATGCGCTGATCCCCCGGCGCACCTTGTATCTCCGTGTTTTCAGCCTGCCAGAGCGCATAATGCCCCGCCCCCTTCCGGCATCATTGTATGCGCATTTTTTCCGGAACATGACAAGGAGGAGCCATGCGATACCATATTGACACCATTCCTGTGTGGGACGCGGTGAAGCTGAACGGGGAATATCCTCTGTGCGCCCTGCGGCGGCGGAATGAGCTGCTGGATGTGCAGCGGTTCCTGGGCGGCTCGGTCATGGAGCCGGACACCCGCATTCAGGTGAACGCCAAGGGGTTCTGCCCCCGGCATCAGGCCCTTTTGTACGCCCAGAACAACCGGCTGGGCCATGCCCTGATGATGCATACCCATTTAAAGGAAACCATCCGCAGAGCATCTCCCCTGATGGAAAGCGCCAGGGCCGCCGCCGGGAAAAGCGCCGGCACGCCGGCTGTAAAACGACTGCTTGGAAAAAGCGCCGGAAAGCAGGATTTGAAAACTGCGGCGGCGGAAATCCGGGCCCTGACGGGAAGCTGCATCCTGTGCGACGCCATCGAGGAAAACACCCGGCGCTATGCTTACACCCTGCTGCACCTGTATAAGACCGACGCTTCCTTTCGTGCGGCTTTTGCCGCTTCAAAGGGCGTGTGCCTGCCGGACATGGCGCTGCTGATGGAGATGGCGGAGGAAGCGCTATCCGGCCCGGCGCTGGCTGATTTTATCGGCGATTTGTGCGCCGCCGTGGAAAGAACCCTTCATAAAAACGAAGGGGATATTGAAGGATTCACTTTGAAATTTGATTACCGCAACGCCGATAAGCCCTGGGGTGACAGCCGGGGATCGCTTGAGCGGACGGTGAACCAGCTGCGCGGCTGGTGCCTGGGAGAGGAGCCCAACCCCAAATGAGAAAACAAAGGACGTGTTTGATGACGCTTGTGCTGCTGTGCGCCTTGCTGGCGGGCTGCACCGCTGCGCCGCCGGATTCGGTTATGCGCAGTGACGCGGATAAATCTACCCTCATCAGCGCCGATACCTCGGCCCTGACCCCGGATACGCTGCAAGCCACGCTATACTTCCGTTATGGCAGCACAGAATATTTGGCGCCGGAGATGCGGCCGGTGACGGTTCAGCGCAATGAAACGGCGGAAAAGGCCCTGGTGCAGGCGCTGATCAATGGGCCCGCGGCCACGTCCTCCTCTTTATCGCCCCTGTTTCCGCCGGGAACGGAGGTGCTGGCTGTGACCAGCCAGGAAAACACCCTGTTTGTCACTTTCAGCGAAACGCTGCTGGGCCGGTACAGCGATGAGCCGGTGGATGTGTCGGTGGAGCCGTGGAAAACCGAGCTGCCCCTGCGCCGCCATTTGTGCATGGATGCTCTGACCGCCACCTTGACGGAGGCGGGATTATGCAGCCAGGTGCAAGTGCTGGTCTACCGCAGCAATGCCCAGAGCAGCTCCATGCGGCTGCAGGCGGGCTTTTTTGATCGAGGCGTGGATGAAACGCTTCTGCCGCCGCTGACTCGAAATGAGGATCGCCTGCTGACCCCCCATAACACTGTCGCGGCCCTTTTGAAGGATTGGATGAACCAAAATTGGCCGGCACTTTACGGCTGGGTGTCTCGGGATACCCGGCCCGGGGAGCAGACGGCGGTGAACTCCTTTGCCGCAGGCCGAATCATCACGGGCTTTGAGGTGTCCGCCGGGACCGTTTCGATCGACGGGCAAAGCGCCGTGCTTTGCGCGGATTTGACGATGCGGGCCGCGGGGGAGGATGAAGCCCTCGCTGGCTATCCGGTGCATTTGACAAGGGAAGATGGCATTTGGCGGATCGACTATGATCCATTGATGGCTTTGATGCAGAATCAGTAAGGAGAATACCTGGGATGAACAAACGGATTGCACGCCTGATGTGCCTGCTGTGTGCGGGTGCGTTGGCGCTGACGGGCTGCGCCGCGCCCAAGGACAGCGCGCCCACCGCTCAGCTGACGCTGCCGCCGGTGAGCCTGCGGCGCACGGCCCCGGAAAATGATATGAACCAGAGCTATACCCAGACGGTGATGCTGTACCTGCCCTCTCTGGACGGCAGCCAGTTGATCGCCGTGCCGGCCAGCGCCGCTTTTTCTGCCGCCCGGCACCGGGCGGAAACGCTGTGCGAGCTGCTCTTGGCCCATCCGGGCACAGAATATGCCCGGCCGGTGGCAGGAGAAGTAACGTTAAGCCTGAGCGGCACCGAGGCGGTGGAGGTGTCTGGCAATGTGGCCACCGTCAGCCTGGGGGCATCCGCCCTGCGCCTGTCCCATGAGGAATTGTTCACTGTGGGCCAGGCCTTGGCCAATACCCTGTGCCAGTTTGGCGATCTGCAATATGTGAATGTGCTGATTGCTGGAGCCCAGCCGGGCCTGAACGTGGCTGCTACGCTGCCTGCTGGCAGCTTCCAGCAAAACAGTCGGGAGGATCTGGCCACATTGTGGGCCCGGGCCTCTGCCCCTTCGTCGACGGCCCGGCGTTCCTTTGCCGTGACGCTCTATTATCCGGCGCCGGCAGGCAAAGGCATCCTGTGTGAAACGCGGATGCTGTCCTTCGCTGCGGCGGACCTGCCCGCCATGACTGTGACGCTGCTGGAAGCCCTTTCGGCCGGCGCGGAAAGCCTGCCCGGCGTGCCCCGGTGCCCGGATTTGAAGGGCATGATGGCGGCGGACCCAGTGCTGGATGAGACCGGTGGCGCTCGGCGGCTGGTGCTGCGGTTTACGGAAGAAATGAATAACGCCCTCATTGCCAGTGGCATCACAAGGTCTGTGATGGTGGCGTCCCTGGTCTGCACGATCACCACCTTCCTGCCCGGCATCGATGGGATCGAGATCCGCATCGGGTCGGAAAAGGTGACCAGCCTCACTCCCTCCGGCACCTATTTTGGCGCGGGCGACACCCTGCTTTTCCAGGATGGGTTGCTTCGACGGCGGGATTTTTCCAGCTTCCTGCTGGCCCATTGCGCCTTGTATTTTGCCAACAGCCAGGGAAAATTGACCAAGGTGTACCGGCCCATTCCCTTCTATGAAACCCATAACGCTCGGGCCCTGGTGCAGCAATTGATGATGGGCCCCCAGGTCTACGACAGCCAAAATGGCCTGACTGCCGTGCTGCCAGAGGGATTGCGGGACGCCGACCTGATCGGCGTATCCTTTGAAAATAACACCCTGTTGCTCAATTTCTCCGCCCAGCTGCAAACCTTGGCGGCCGATTTTGACGCTCCGGCGGAGCGGCGGATGGTGTACGCCCTGGTGAACACCCTGTGCGAAATGCAGGGCGTCGAAAAGGCGGCTATCTATATCCTGGGCCAGCAGCCGGAGATCCTGATCAAAGAAGTGTTTCTGCCGGGGGATTTTCTGCCGAATTACAATCTGATGGAGTGAACGGCAGGCCCTCCTTAGCAACCCCAATCGGCGCAAGTCCGCAGAGCGGACTTGCGCCGATTGAGGTTATAGGACAATGCCCTTTGGCGCCCGTGCAGGGGCGCGGCGCCTCTGGAAAAGCTCATTCCTTGCTGTTTTCCTGCGCAGCCGGCCAATTTCGTGCCTTTTCACCTTGAACTTCGAATGGTTTTCGTATATAATATATCTCGTGGAAAAAGGAGCTTGAGGAGGCACGTTTGTGTTTCAGGGGTTTGGGGATGAATTGATTCCCTTCTTTCTGGATTTACGTTTTCATAATGATAAATCCTTCATGGACGCCAACCGGGAGCGATATTACCGGGAGGTGCGCCAGCCTTTTTATGATTTTATCGGGGCTATGGGGCCGCTGATGCAGCAGAAAATTAGCGAGGATATGGAGGTGCGGCCGCAAAAATGTTTGAGCCGCATCAACCGGGACACCCGTTTTTCCAAGGATAAATCCCCTTACCGGGATCATTTATGGGTGTCCTTCCGCCAGCAGGGCATGGCCAACGATGGCACGCCGTTTTTCTGGTTCGAGATTCGGCCGGAGGAGGTTACCTGGGGCGTGGGCATCTGGGGTGAAAACCGCAACATCATGGACGCTATGCGCCGGCGGATGATCGCCCATCCGGAGGATTTTGAGCGAATGCTGCCCATTTTGAAAAAGCGAGGCTTTACCCTGGACGGCGATCAGTGGAAAAAGATGGCCGTGCCCAAGGAAATGCCAGAGGCGCTCCGGCCCTGGTACCTGAAAAAGCAGGTATACGCGTCCCGTCAGGGCGCGAAATTATCCTGGATCTTATCGCCGGACATTGTGAACCGGGTGATGAAAGATTATGAAGCGCTGGCCCCCTTGTATTGGATGTTTCGGGGCTGCGTGGAAGAAGCGATGAATCAATTGGACGACATGGGAGGGAAGGTATGAGTACTCACTTGCGTAGTCTCAAAAGCGGCACGGATGTGCGGGGTGTGGCCATGGGCGATCATCCGGTTTTGACGGCGGCGGTGGCTGCCCGGATCGGCGGCGCGTTTGTGGCTTGGCTCAAGGAGCGGGGAATCGATAATCCCCGGGTTGCCCTGGGCCGGGATTCCCGCCTTACCGGTGAAATGCTGCTGGAGGCCTGCGCAAACGGCTGCCGCCAGGCGGGAGCCCAAGTGGAAAGCTACGGCATGTGCACAACGCCCGCTATGTACATGAGCCTGATCACCGAGGGCTTTGGCTGCGACGGGGCTGTGATGGTCACCGCCAGCCACCACCCTTCGGACCGGAACGGGCTGAAATTTTTCACCAAGGAAGGCGGCATTGAAACCACAGATTTGGACGCGATTTTGACCATCGCCGAAAGCGACGCGCCCCTGCTGGGCGGCAGCAGCCCCATTCAGAAGCGGGATTTTCTGCCCGTTTATTGCGAGCAATTGAAGGAGCGGGTGCGCAAGGGCTGGGATACCGATGTGCAAAAGCCCCTGCTGGGCCTGCATGTGGTGGTGGATGCCGGCAACGGCGCGGGCGGATTTTACGCCGGCTTGCTGGAAGATTTGGGAGCCTGGGTGGAAGGCAGCCAGTTCCTGGAGCCGGACGGCCGCTTCCCCAACCACATCCCTAACCCGGAAAACGCGGCGGCTATGGCGTCCATAAGCGCCGCGGTGGTTAAGGCCGGGGCAGACCTGGGCGTGATTTTCGATACCGACTGCGACCGGGCCGCCATTGTGGACCGCACCGGCCGGGAAATTAACCGCAACCGGCTGATCGCCCTGATTTCCGCCATTTTGCTGGATAAGCAGCCGGGAGTTACCATCGTGACCGATTCGGTCACCTCCTCCGGCCTGGCCCGGTTCATTATGGAGTGGGGCGGAGAACATTACCGCTACAAGCGGGGCTACCGCAACGTGATTGACGAGGCCAAGCGGCTCAATGAAGCGGGCATTAATTGCCCCCTGGCCATCGAAACCAGCGGCCATGCCGCCCTGCGGGAAAACCATTTCCTGGACGACGGGATGTACTTGGTGACGGTACTGATCTGCGAAGCCATGCGCTTAAAGCAGGAGGGCAAGGAATTGTCCGACCTGATCGCGGATTTGAAAGAGCCGGTGGAGAGCGCTGAAATTCGCCTGACCATCACCGACGAGGATTTCCGGGCCGCGGGCAAGGCGGCTATCGAAAAGGTGATGGACCACGCTGCCTTTGCTCCCGGCTGGCGCATTGCCCCGGATAACCGGGAAGGCGTGCGCATCAATTTCGACCTGGACGGCGGCATGGACAATGGATGGTTCCTGCTCAGGCTGTCGGTGCACGATCCGGTGCTGCCGCTGAATATCGAAAGCGACGTGGCAGGCGGCGTGCAGGAAATGGCGAAGGCATTGCTGAACGTACTGATGGGCTGTGAGGGCATCGACCTGAGCAAGCTTGAGGAATTTGTGAGAAAAGAGGAGAAATAAAACATGGATATCCGGCAGACGACCATCAATAACATCCGCACCCTGGCGGCGGATACGGTGCAAAAGGCCAATTCCGGCCATCCAGGCGCCCCCATGGGCATGGCTCCCCTGGCCTACGCTTTGTGGATGCACGAAATGAAGCACAATCCGAAAAACCCTGCATGGAAGAACCGGGACCGGTTTGTGCTCTCTTCCGGCCATGCCAGCGCTCTGCTCTATACCCTGCTGCATCTGACCGGCTATGGCCTGGAAATGGACGATCTCAAGCAGTTCCGCCAGTGGGGCAGCAAGACCCCCGGCCATCCTGAATACCGCCACACCGTGGGCGTTGAAACCACCACCGGTCCCCTGGGCCAGGGCGTGGCCAACGCGGTAGGCTTCGCTATTGCAGAAACCATGGTGGCCGCCCACTTTAATCGGCCCAATTTCCCGGTGATGGATCACCGGGTGTACGCCGTGTGCGGCGACGGGTGCCTGATGGAGGGCATCTCCAGTGAAGCGGCGTCCCTGGCGGGCACGCTGAAACTGGGCAAGCTGACCTTGCTCTATGACGACAATGAAATCTCCATCGAAGGGAACACCGATATCGCGTTCCAGGAAAACGTGGGCGACCGGTTTGCCGCCTATGGCTGGCAGGTGATCCGCCTGCAGGATGGCAACGACGTGGACGCTATTATTGCCGCTCTGGAAGAAGCCAAAAAGGATGAGCGGCCCACCATCATCATTTGCCCCACCAGGATCGGTTTCGGCTGCCCTGCCAAGGAAGGCAAGGCCTCCGCTCACGGCGAGCCTTTGGGCGTGGATAACGTGAAAGAAACCAAGAAGAATTTGGGCTTGCCGGAGGATGATTTCTTCGTCCTGCCCGAAGTGTACGACCACTGCAAAGCGGCCATGGAACGGAATGCCCAGGCCGAAAAGGATTGGAACGACCTGTTCGTGGCTTACGCGAAGGCTTATCCTGAACTGGCTGAGGAATGGGAAGAATGGTTCAGCGCCGATCTGCCGGACGACGTGGTGATGAACGATGCTCTCTGGCAGTGGGAAAAGAAGGACGCTACCCGCAACACCTCCGGTGAAATGATTCAGCGGCTTTCGAAGCTTCTGCCCAACCTGGTGGGCGGCAGCGCCGACCTGGCTCCCTCCAACAAAACCAACATCAAAGACGGCGGCGATTATTCCGCGGAAAACCGGGCCGGCCGCAACCTGCACTTTGGCGTGCGGGAGCATGCCATGGCAGCCATTTGCAACGGCATTGCCCTGCACGGCGGCTTGCGGGTGTTCTGCGGCACGTTCTTCGTATTCAGCGATTATATGAAGCATGCTATGCGCATGAGTGCCATCATGAAGGTGCCCGTCACCTATGTGCTCACCCATGATTCCATCGGCGTGGGCGAGGACGGTGCTACCCATGAGCCCATTGAGCAGCTGGCTGGGCTGCGGGCCATTCCTGATCTGCTGGTATTCCGTCCGGCGGACGGGAAGGAAACCACCGCCGCCTGGCTGACGGCCCTCACTTCCGGCCTGCCTACCGCGCTGGTGCTCACCCGCCAGGCCCTGCCCAATTATGAAAACAGCGGCTGCGAAGCCATGAAGGGCGCCTACATCCTCTCCGATAGCGAAAAAGAAACCCCGGATGTGCTGCTCATGGCTTCCGGCAGCGAAGTGGAGCAGGCGATGGGCGCGCAGGAAGCGCTGAAGGCCGACGGTATTGACGCCCGGGTCATTTCGATGCCTTGCATGGAATTGTTCCTGAACCAGGATGGGGCGTACCAGGAGAAGGTCATTCCCTCCGCCGTGCGGGCCCGGGTGGCGATCGAGGCTGGGGCCACCATGCCCTGGTATCGCTTCACCGGCCTGGATGGCAAGGTGCTGGGCATCGACCATTACGGCGCGTCCGCCCCGGCCAAGGTGCTGTTTGAGCAATTTGGCTTCACTGTTGATAACGTGGTGAAGGCCGCCAAAGAAGTGCTGCACAAATAAAATCTCCCCAAGGCCCGGGGCCGCAGTGCCGTCGGGCCTTTACTCATGCATGAGGAGGACATACCATGCGCAAGACAAAAATCATCTGCACCATCGGCCCGGCCAGCGACAAAGCGGATGTGCTGGAAAATATGATGCTGGCGGGCATGAACGTGGCCCGGATCAATTTTTCCCATGGCACCCATCCGGAACACAAGCAGAAGATGGATTTGATCAAGCAGGTGCGGCAGAAGCTGGACCTGCCGGTGGCCATCCTGCTGGACACCAAGGGCCCGGAATACCGGATCAAGACCTTTAAAAATGAAAAGGTCATGCTGGAAGAAGGCCAGATGTTTACTCTGCACGTGGACGATGTGGAGGGCGACGAAACGCAGGTGTCCGTCAATTACGCGGGCCTGGCCGAGGATTTAAACCCCGGTGACCGGGTGCTGATCAACAATGGGTTGATCGCTATGGATGTGAAGGAAATTGCAGGCAGCGAAATCCGCTGCCAGGTGGTGGTTGGCGGGGAATTGAGCAATCGCAAGAGCATGTCCTTCCCCGGCAAGGTGCTGAATTTGGTATATCTGAGCGAGCAAGACAAAGCAGACCTGCTCTTTGGCATCGAAAATGAAGTGGATTACGTGGCTTGCTCTTTCGTTTCCCGCAAGCAGGATCTGCTGGATGTGCGTCAATTTCTGGACGCCCACGGCGGTCAGCGCATCAGCCTGATTGCCAAGATTGAAAACCAGCCCGGCATCGACAACATTGAGGAAATTTGCCAGGCCTGTGAAGGCATCATGATCGGCCGGGGCGATATGGGCGTGGAAATTCCCTATGAAGAATTGCCCGCCGTGCAGAAGCATTTGATCAACAAGTGCCGCATGATCGGCAAGCGGGTGATCACCGCTACGGAAATGCTGGAATCCATGATCCACAACGCCCGGCCCACCCGGGCAGAAATTTCCGACGTGGCCAACGCCGTGTACGACGGCACCAGCGCCGTTATGCTTTCCGGCGAAACCGCCGCGGGCAAATACCCCGTGGAATCGGTGGCGGTCATGGCGAAGATTGCAGAGGCCACGGAAAAGAAAATCAATTATGCCGAGCGCTTCCGCACTGCCGAATTCATTACCCATAACACCGTGGACGCTATTTCCCACGCCACCTGCGGCATGGCTATCGATATCGGGGCCAAGGCCATCGTGGTCTGCTCCCTGTCCGGCGGCACGGCGCGGATGATTTCCCGCTTCCGCGCTCCGGTGGATATTCTGGGCCTGACCACCAGCGAAATCAGCATGCGGAAATTGGCCCTGTCCTGGGGCGTGGTGCCTGCGTTGACCGATAATTACACTTCTACGGACGTTTTGTTCTACGTGGCCACCCAGATGGCCAAGGAAAAGCTGCGTCTTCAGCCTGGGGATAAGATCGTCATCACTGGCGGATTGCCCAACGGCAAATCCGGCAACACCAACCTGATCAAGGTGGAAGTGATCTGACGCTGCCGCTTTATTAAAGGAGGATTTTCCCATGCAATATGGTTATTTTGACAATGATCGCCGGGAATACGTGATCACCGATCCCCGCACGCCCATGCCCTGGGCCAATTACCTGGGTTCCCCCGCCTACGGGGCCATCGTGACCCAGAACGCCGGCGGCTACAGCTTCGTCAAATCCGGCGCCGCGGGCCGCATCCTGCGCTATACCTTCAACCAGTTCGACGAACCGGGCCGGTATATCTACCTGCGGGACGAAGCGGATGGGGACTTCTGGTCCGCTTCCTGGCGGCCGGTGGAAAAAAACTTGGATGCATACAAGACCATTACCCGCCATGGGACTGCCTACACTCAGATTGAATCCTGCTACAAGGGGATTGAAACCAAGGCGCTCTATTATGTGCCCCTGGACGCTACCTATGAGGTATGGCGGCTTACCGTCACCAACACCGGTGATGCGGAGCGGAAAATTGGCGTGTTCGGTTACGCGGAATTCACTACCGAGAGCTTCTACACCCAGGACCTGGTGAACATGCAGTATACCCAGTTCATCACTACCACCGAATTCCATGAGGACCACATTCTTCAGCGCATCAACCAGTTCTGCGATCTGAACGAAGACGGGGAAAACGGCCGGGAGCGGTTCTTTGGCCTGGCTGGCGCAAAAGTTGTCAGCTACACCGGCCGCCGGGAGCGCTTCCTGGGCACCCACCGGTTCCATGAGCCCAAAGCTTTGCTGGATGGAAAGCTGGATGATTCCTTGAATTTCAATGGCAACCCCTGCGGTGCGCTCCATACCGTGATCGTTCTGGCTCCTGGCGAAAGCAAGACCGTTGCCTTCCTTCTGGGCCAGAAGGGCGAAAAGGCCGCCCGGGCCCTGATTGACCGCTACGTCGATACGGAGAAAACCGTGGCGGAGGAATGGACCACCCTGATCAATTATTGGCATGGCAAATTAAACAACCTGTGCGTTCAGACCCCCGACGAGGATCTGAACACCATGGTGAACACTTGGAACGCTTTCCAGTGCTACATCACCTTCATCTGGAGCCGGGCGGCCAGCCTGATCTACGCCGGGGAGCGCAACGGCTATGGCTACCGGGATACGGTGCAGGATATCCAAGGCATCATCCATCTGGACCCAGCCATGGCCAAGGAACGCATCCGCTTCATGCTTTCCGCCCAGGTGCACCACGGTGCCGGGCTGCCCCTGGTCAAGTTTGACCACAATCCCGGCCATGAGGATACCCCCGAGCAGGACAGCTACGTTAAGGCCACCGGCCATCCCCACTATCGCGCCGACGACGCCATGTGGCTGTTCCCCACGGTGTATAAGTATATCGCCGAAACCGGGGATAAGGCTTTCCTGGAGGAGGTCATTCCCTTTGCTGATTACGACGAGGGCACGGTGATTGAGCACTTAAAGCGCGCTATCGATTTCACCCTGCATCATCTGGGGGCCCACGGTATGCCCGCCGGGCTCCACGCCGATTGGAACGACTGCTTGCAATTGGGCGCCCAGGGCGAAAGCAGCTTCGTGGCGTTCCAGTTCTATATGGCGCTGAAGCGGCTGGATGAAATGCTGCCGGACAAGCCCGAGTACAAGGCATACAGCCAGTGGCTCAACGAAACCGCCGCCGACCAATTGGAAAAGATCAACCGCCACTTCTGGGAGGACGACCGCTTCCGCCGTGGCTACACTGCCGATGGCGCCATCATCGGCAGTAAGCACGACCCGGAAGCCGCCATGTGGCTCAATCCCCAGTCCTGGTGCGTCATTTCCGGGGCGGCCACCAAGGACCAGGCTGAAAAGAGCATGGAAACGGTGCATCGCCTGCTTAACACCCCTAACGGCATTGAGCTGATGGCTCCCTGCTACAAGCGGCATGCTTTTAATGGCGCGGCCATGCTGCTGTTTAACCCCACCACTAAGGAAAACGGCGGCATTTTCTGCCAGCCTCAGGGTTGGGCCATCCTGGCCGAAGCCCTGCTGGGCCACGGGGACCGGGCCTTTGAATATTTCAAGGAATCCTGCCCCTCTGCCTACAACGGCCGGGCGGAGATTCGGGAAGTGGAGCCCTATGTGCACTCCCAGTTCATTGAGGGGCATGAAACGCCTCAGCCCGGCCGGGCCCACGTGCATTGGCTCACCGGCACCGCTTCCACCGTCATGGTGGGCATGGTGGAGGGCATTCTGGGCCTGCGGCCCACGCCCGATGGATTGCGCATTTCCCCTGCCATTCCCGCCGCTTGGGACGGATTCACCATGGAAAAGACCTTCCGGGGCAAACGGCTGCACATCACTGTGGACAACAGCGCCCATCATTCGGGCGGCGTGCAGAAAATCCTGGTCAACGGCCAGGAAATGCACACCGACGTGCTGACCGATGGCTTGATTGCCGATGGGGATGAGATCACTGTGGTGATGTGACATTTCCATTTCATCAAACAACGCATCCGAGGAACCGGTTCGGCTTCTCGGATGCGTTGTTGTTATCAGGGGAAAAAGATTATTGAAATTGGAACAGGTTCAGCCCCGTATCCGGGTCCAGATGCCTGCCCACTTGACCGTCGATCACGTGCAGCACCATTTCGCAGGTGGCGGAGATGGAGATTTCGTTGGCGTGGCCGCCGTGGGCGATCAGGTGCTCGTCGCACAGGGTGACGTGCAGATGCAGGTAAGGCTTGCCATCCTTCTGCGTTACAGAGCCTACCAGGGAAGAAATTTCCATGGGCCCGGTGAGCGTTTGTCGGTGGAACACTTTTTCCTTCACATCATATACGCACACCACCGCATGGTCGGATGCGCCCAGGCCCTGCACGGAGGCCAGGCGGATTTGCTCTTTTTCACACAGGGAGGTCAGGGACGCAATGATTTCTTCGCCCCTGTCCATGCGCACCACATAGTCGGCGCCAAATTTGCGGTATTCCATCGTGTTTCCTCCTTGCTTGACCCGAATGATGGTTTCGCGGCGGCAGATGATTTCGACACAGATGCAGATACAGATACAGATCGGCAGGGCTGCCGCCCCCTGCGCTGGGGAATCCTCTTTCTGTAAAAAAGGGTTGCGTTCCGGGTCCGTTTACTTTATTATACAGAGGGAATGAAATGATTGTCAAATATTATAGTGTCACCTGCACAAATGCCGTTTTTCAGGCGAGTGCAGAATCATCCTCATTTAGCCTGATATGAAGCATCATTCGGAGTCGACTGAAAAAAGAGCGCAAAAGAAGCCGAAGCCTCTTCCGCAGGTTCATGTAGATCACAATGGAATGGATCATCACCTCGCTGGTTTCCTTTAGCTTGGTTACGATACAATCCAGTGAGTAGCGGCGTTTTCCAACGCCAAAGTTCCGTTCGATTTCACCACGATCTCCTGATTCCAGCCATTCCAGTTTCTTGTGCCTTTTTGCTTCTGCTGGATCTGCAAAGGGTTTTCCAAGTTTTGGACCGTTCAGATGAATGCCGCGTTCCTTGCAATACTTCAGATTCTCTCTGGTGCGGAAGATCGTATCTGCAAGAACCCTGGCGGGATAGTACCCATAAGCTTTCCTGTAGGCTTCTACCGATTGCTGGAGCGTAGTGCTTTCATTGAAAGCATCCCATCGCAGATCCTCGATCCGGAGGAAACCGTCGACCACACTCATTTCCACTTTGGCACCGAATTCAACGTCCGCTGTTTGCTTTCCCCGAACAATCGGTCTCACCCAGCTTTGGGAAAGACTGACGATTCGGTCAGGCACCTTGTGGGTTCCGGTTCGGTACATATACTCCTGCTGGGAATACAGTGTCCGAATCACCTGCAGCATCGTCTGCTTTCTGGTAGAAAGCTTTTGCAAGCAACCAGGATGCCGTCGCTCATAGGCATCGATGAATCCCAGATCCCGGCTCAGATATCCCAGCTGCTGGCGGATGGTCGTCCGAATCATCTTTACGGTCTTTTTTCGGGTTTTGGAGAAACTGTTGTATTTCCGGCGGGCTTTCTCACGGTAAGTTCTTGGCTTCTTTCCTTCCGAGAGTCCCATTTCATGGAGGTCATCTATGATTTCTTCCGCTTTTTCCCGGGCTTCATTCAGTAGAGAGGCATCCGTAGGGAACCGGATATTCTGCGGCGCGCAGGTAGCATCCAGAATCATGGTTCCTTCATTCTTTTCCTCTTCGTTTTTACTGCCCTGGCATTCGTCTGCCTGACCGCCATCCGTATGGCTGTCATCATTGTCGCTGCTGTCATCGTTCCTGTCTTGCTCTGACTTCCGACCATCGATCTGGTCATTCACCCAGGCGAGCATTTCAGGCGTGATCCGCTGACGGAATCTCGTCATCATACTGGGATCAAAGGGACATTCGTACCGGTATTCATGCAGTCCGAGAAAGTATTGCAGATACGGGTTCATGGCAATCTCTTTGGTGATATCCTCATCAGATAGGGCTTTGTAGGCCGGTTTGATCAGGAGCGCACCCAGCGCCATTCTGGAATCAATCGCCCTCTGGCCTTTCTTGCTTCTGAAGTTATCGGCATACTTCAGATCGAACTCCCGCCAGGGAACCAGCTTGCTCAGCTTGATCTAGTCATTATCCGGGTCTAGCGGCAACGAGCCGAACATTTCGGGTGATTCCAGCATGAAAACCTGTCCTGTATGCCGTTTGTACATTCTGAGCCCTCCTGTAGGTGCAAGGTTTTTAATGTGAATCCCTTGATTTCCTTGCATCTATTATACCATGAATCGGGCTCTACCCGTTGACTTTATTATGTTTTTGGGGATTCGCAGGAGACACTATTTTAGATTTCATTTTTTCTTTACATTCGCTTGGACGTTTCGGGTATTCGGGTCTGTTTCTAAATTTGGAAAGATGCATTTACGGCGTCTCAGGCTGTACTTCTGACGTTTTTTTTGATTTACATTCAGTAAACCTTCGTCAAAGCGCCTTGAATGGCAGCCTGATATGTTCGAAACTGCGCATTTTTCATTTGAGAAACACACTATGGGTATCCGCCTGTGAAATAACTTCGCTACCTCATCACTGAGAGGAGAAATGGCAATGAGCTTTACCCCCAAAAGGCATCGTCGTCCCCATTGTGACCCCCCTCAACGTCGAAGGAAAGCTGAATGAAGCCGTCTATCGCGATTTGATTGACTACTTGGCGGATAACGGCATTCACGGCGTGTTTCCCTTTGGCACCACCGGCGAGTTTTATGCTTATGACCAGGGCTTCTACGATCACCTGCTGGAGGTGACCAAGGACGCTGTGCACGGCCG
>JAFUFC010000003.1 GCA_017470095.1 Clostridia bacterium
TCCATCGCCCTCGCTCGCGCATTTCCAGCGCTTGAATGCTGTTTGTCAAGGGCGGCGGTGGGTTCCGAGATTTTCTGCAATTTCCTCCTCTCAGGGGCTTGACTTTTAATAGTCAGTCTTTTTTACAGAACGAATACCAAACAGGCATCCGTTTCCCGGTTTGATTTCTGCTGCCCTGACGCTTGGGCTTCCGTTTACGCAGATATCTGCATCGTTTATTCTTGTTTCCTTTCCGTTTCTCACGGAAAGCGATCTTCGTTCTCGTCATGTTTATCACGCTCATTCCTGCTTAATGGGCATTAAACACTGACTTGGCGAGGCTGCTGGATTTGAACAGTGTGAAGCACAGCAGAACCGTGTAACCGATACATGTCCACAGCGCTGCGCTTACATCGCTGCCTACGCTGATGTTTTGTACCAGCACGGCATAAATGCCCACACACACCATGATCAAAAACGCCTGAAGGCCCAGGGCAAACAACGAGCGCAGATAATTCTGACCCATCTGGCCCCATTCCCGATTGACCATGGTGGCCATAGGGATCGGCGCGACAGACGTTACCATGTAGATTTCAATCATACGCCCATAGACGATGATGAAGATACAGATGCTAAGAATCCATGCGATAATGCCCATCAGGGAAGACTGGAACCAAAGCCCGAACAATGGGCCTATGTCCATTTCCCTGAGCCGTGCTTCCATGTTTCCTATCAGGGTTGAAACATCCAGCGCTGTATCACCGATAATCACACCGGCAGCCTGGCTGACCACATGCTGTGCCACATCAAACACACCCATCACAATGATCCAAGAGTTCGTTACGATGAGCACCGCAGCGAAGCTTTTGATGATCCATTTGAAGAAAATGAAGGTCTCAAAATCGTGCATGTTGTTGCGGTCAACCAAGAGCTGGATCAGCTCCAGGCACATGACGAAGGTCAGGATGATCCCGGCGATGGGCACCACCACATTTTCTGACAGGCTCTTGATCATGTTGAAGATGCTGCCGTTGAAGGCCTGGGGCGTTTTGCCTACGGTGGATGCCACATCGGCCACACGGGTGTTGATGCTGTCAAACAGTCCGGACAGATTGCTGACAATCCCGCCAACCAGCAGGCCTTTCAACCATTCTGTGATTTTGTCCCATATAAAGTTCAAAGGACATCCCTCCTAAAAGGCCCCCTCCCGCCGAAGCGGGAGAGGGCGAAAGAGTGATTCTCGGCACATCAGCCGAAGAGACCAGACAGCAGGGGGACCAGGGTGGTGCCGATCAAGGCGACACCGCCGCCGGCCATCAGCTGCTTGATTCCCTGGCTCTTAGCGCCAGATAGCGATAGGTAATCTTTTGATATGATCTCTGGATTTTCCCCCGCTCCACACCGGACGTGAGACTTTCATCTCATCCGGCGTTCTATCGGATTCAGGCAGCCAGGGATTTGTCACATAATGCGTGAATATTGTACCTGAATTCGATTTGAGGCCGTCCCTCCGCCGCTTACTTATTCACGGCTTCATTGGTACCATGCCTCTGCTCTCACTGGGATAAAGAATGGTTATTGCCCTTTCACAAGGGTATTCCCATTCACCGCTTCACCGGCCTGCAGCCGCCTGATCGTTCCCAGCTTTCCACGTTCCGATATTCCTATCATTGGATACATTTAGGTTCTTTCTCTGAGCCTGCATCCGGCTGAATAGCCTCGCCGCCTGTAACGACGCATGGATTTTCATAACAACCAATCTTACTAATCCACGGATGCACCATAAAAGGTGTACTGCCTTTTGACAGTATAAACGTTTAGACCCGTACATTCAAAAGTTCGTCAGTATTCATCATACATTCTGACCATAGGTATCCGACCCCCGGCATATAGGCAGCACCGTCCACCGCTGGACAGCTTTCGTATCTGAGCAGAAAATCAGTTTACGGCTGCTCTCTGCCGACTTTACCGGGCTTATAATCTTAGTGGATGATGGCTGCACATCATCCGCCATCCGGAGTATCAGGGCAGGCGCTTCGGTTCGTTACTCCCTCATTTCACCTGTCGGAATATCAGTTCTCCAAAGTATCGGACGATACGCCCTTTGACTTTGTGCCTAACCTTTTCAGTCAAGAACGTGTCGCACGATTGTCGTTTCCGTATCCTTCCAGCAGGTTCACAACGCCCCAGATGCCGAGACCAGCACCGATGGCGATTACCAGGGTCTGAAGGACAGTGACAGCAGAAGAAAAGAAAGCCATATAGTTACCTCCATATATTATAAAAGGCCGCCATACCGCTTTGCAGATGGGAGGACCGTGACATGGGAAAAAGCGTAATCACCATACCCGCGACGATCAGCAAGTTTACAGCTGCGCCGCTGACCAGCAGGAAGAAGCGCAAGGTGGCCGCATACGCCCGTGTCAGTACGGACCACGAAGAACAGCAGAGCAGCTATGAAGCCCAGGTGGACTACTACACACAGTACATCAGAGAGCGCGATGACTGGGAATTTGTGGCCGTGTACGCAGACGAAGGGATCACCGGCTGCAATACGAAAAAGCGGGATGGCTTTAACAGCATGGTCGAGGATGCCCTCGCCGGGAAGATCGACCTGATCGTCACCAAGTCGGTCAGCCGCTTCGCCCGGAATACCGTAGACAGCCTGACGACCATCCGGAAGCTGAAAGAGCACGGCATCGAGGTCTATTTCGAGAAAGAAGGGATATGGACCTTTGATTCCAAGGGCGAATTGCTGCTGACGATTATGTCCAGCCTGGCCCAGGAAGAAAGCCGGAGCATTTCTGAAAACTGCACATGGGGCCAACGCAAGCGCTTTGCTGACGGAAAGGTCACCGTGCCCTTCAAGCGCTTTCTCGGCTATGACCGGGGTCCGGATGGCAACCTGGTCGTCAACGAAGAACAGGCCAAGATCGTCCGTCGCATTTTCGGCATGTTCCTGACTGGGATGTCGCCCGCCATGATCGCCCATACGCTGACCAAAGAAGGAATCCCCACACCGGGCGGTAAGCAGAATTGGTACGCAAGCTGCATCCGCAGCATCCTTGCCAACGAAAAGTACAAAGGCGATGCGCTGTTGCAGAAGGTTTACACGACGGACTTTCTGACAAAGAAGAAAAAGAAGAACCACGGCGAGGTGCCGCAGTACTACGTCAAGGACAATCATACGGCCATCATCGACGAGAAGACCTTTGCCTTGGCTAAGACAAAACTGGCCGGACGTACGCCTGGTCAGAACAGGCTCAGCTCCGTCAGCATCTTCTCCAGCAAAATCGTGTGCGGCGACTGCGGAGGCTGGTACGGCCCCAAGGTGTGGCATTCCACAGACAAGTACCGCCGAGTCATATGGCAGTGCAATCACAAGTTTGATGGAAATCGGTGTACCACGCCATCCCTTACGGAAGATGAGATCAAGAGCCTCTTTCTTCAGGCAGCCAACATTGTCATATCCGAGCGGGA
>JAFUFC010000078.1 GCA_017470095.1 Clostridia bacterium
CATCAGAACCCCGATCTGCCCATCAATTTCAACATCAAAATGAACCTGGTGAAGGAACTGTCGGATGCGCTGAAAAAAATGGGCAAGCGCATCAAAGTCAGCTATTTCTAAGTAGAAAACATGCGTAAATTCGATACCAAGGTGCAATACCTGAAATACAAGGTGCTGCGGGAAGTGGCACGGCAGGCCTGGAGCGACACGCTGCTGGACAACGTGCTGGATATTCCCAAAATGATCGTGCCCGGCAAGGTGCCCACCATGCGCTGCTGCGTGTACAAGGAAAGGGCCATCCTGGCCGAGCGCGTAAAATTGGCCATGGGCGGCGGCAACACCGGCAACGTCATCAACGTGATCGACATCGCCTGTGACGACTGCCCCGCCGTGGGCTATCAGGTCACCGATTCCTGCCGGGGCTGCCTGGCCCACCGGTGCGAGGATGCCTGCCGCCGCGGCGCGATCTCCTTTGACCACAACCACGAGGCGCACATCGACAAAACCAAGTGCGTGGAGTGCGGCCAGTGCGCCAAGGTGTGCCCCTACAGCGCCATCGTCAACCGCAAGCGCCCCTGCCAGAACGCCTGCAAGATCAAGGCCATCTCCATCAACGAGGACAATGCAGCCAAGATCGACGATGAAAAGTGCATCCAGTGCGGCGCATGCGTGTATCAGTGTCCCTTCGGCGCGATCTCGGATCGGTCCTTCATCATCAACGTGATTGACATGCTGAAAAAGAGCCAGGGCAACACCAAATACAAGGTGTACGCCCTGGTGGCGCCCGCCATCGGCAGCCAGATGAATTACGCCAAGCTGGGCCAGGTGATCACCGGCATCAAGGAGCTGGGCTTCTACACCGTGGTGGAAGTCGCCCTGGGGGCGGATATGGTGGCCCAGGCGGAATCCAAGGAATTGACGGAAAAAGGCTTCTTGACCTCCTCCTGCTGCCCGGCGTTCGTGCGCCATGTCAAAACCGCCTTCCCAGCGCTGGTGCCTTATATTTCCCACAATCTGTCGCCCATGGGAACCATCGCCAAATACATCAAGGAACACGAAACAAACGCGAAAATCGTGTTCATCGGCCCTTGCACCGCGAAAAAGGCGGAGGTGCAGCTGGACGATGTGAAGCCCTGGGTGGACGCCGCTATCACCTTTGAGGAATTGCAGGCGCTGCTGGACAGCCGGGATATCGACATCACCACCCTGCCCGAGGACGTGCTGGACAACGCCAGCTACTTTGGCCGCATCTTCGCCCGCAGCGGTGGTTTGTCCGACGCCGTGGCCGAGGGCCTGAAGGAACAGCATCTGGACGATTTCCAGCTGAAGGCCTGCGCCTGCGACGGCATTGAGGAATGCCGCATGGCGCTGCTCAAAAAGAGGAGGAACGTCCTGGACGCCAATTTCATCGAGGGTATGGCCTGCGTGAATGGCTGCATCGGCGGCGCAGGCAACCTGACCCACGGCGAAAAGAACAAGGCCGCCGTGGACAGCTATGGCCGAGAAGCTCTGGAAAAGACCATTCTGGATGCCATCGCGCCTCTACAATAACTGAATGTTCATGGCGGCAAAGCAACATTGCCGCCATGTATTTGGTGTATCATGCGCTGCACGCCGGAAAGCAGGCAAAGATCTGTCGATGCCTTATTCTTTGCCTATTATCATCAATGGAAACAGGCGAATTGAATATGAGTATCCGCCTATACAGTTGGCGAAGACGATCGAGATTTCACTATTTCACTAAAAACGATGGCTTGGATCTGGACAGTATCGGATGTAAATCAGGCAGCTGTCAGCGGCATATTGCCATATAAATTGACACCAATTACCCCAATTCTGCCTTGAGAGCGATTTTCTCCCATACAGATGGTAATTTCCTCGTGCACTTGGAATTCGGCCCCTTAGAATCGAAAATTGGCTTGATCCATACCATATATTGATTGCAGAAATTGCTTTTAATACTATATATCGTATTGTTTTTGGTCATTAAACTCCTCTGGTATTTTAGCAGATAAACAGCGACTCAATGCTGCCGGCACAGCTTTGATGGCTGTGCCGGCATGTTTGTTTATAAGGATAGAACGACATTATGCAGGATGATTTCTTCTGCTCTGCTTCGTATGTTGTTCATTCTGCAGACCCATTCAAGGGGCTGAGTTTCCTTGAAATTCTCTGTGATGCCTTCCTGCGCTGCCATCTGCTCAACCAGCCTTTCCAGCATGCTTGTTGCTCTTTCATTGGCATCAGCCAGATGTCTGTAAAGTGTTCCGCTCAGGATGAGCCGCTCATATCCTTAATGGTGGCAGTCGAAGTCGCAGTCAAACGTCGCTAAGATCATGAATGGAGCATCTGATCATATATGCAGGATTTGCATATGAAATAGCCGGCCAATGTGACCGGCTTTGTAACTTTATTTTCCGATATTCTTTGCCAATGGGTTCACCGACAAACTGGAATCTGTCAGGATTTCGGTTACGGCTTTTTGTAGCTTTTTTCAAGGTATGTTAGCATGCAATTTCATCTCATCCAGTTATTCTATCCTTTGATCAGTCCATCAGCAAACGTAGCGCAAGCTGCAGTGAAGCAGATTCAAGCGCGTAATCCAGAGCAGGAATGTTTCCTTTTGCGATGATCTCATTTTTGACCCGTCTTTGCGTAGCTACAAAAGAACTGTACATCTCTTTCGTTTCTATTCCACTTTCCGGATGCAGGATCTTATTCATCACATCAAGCGGCGTGGAAACTTTCATCAGGCTGATCATCAACAACTGGGCCAGCGCTTCCCGGCTGTATTTTTTCCCGGTCGGCTTGTCGATCAGGCCGGCTTTAACATAGTTGTTGATCATGCTGGACGTCAGGTCGAGCCTTCCGCTGATGCCGGGGAAAGTCCTCGCCACATAGGTTACCAGCTGATCCATATACAGGCCGAAATCCGGAAGTTCATCCCACTCCGGAAGGCGGCAACCTTCCAGCCGTTTCAGGATTTCATCATGCGTCATGGAACACATCCTCCGTCCATTTTCTCCAAGATATCACAAACGAACAAACAAATCAACAACGCCGCTTGACAAAATATTATAAACGCTATAATCTGGTATTGGTAACCAGATTAAACGATATTGGAGAAAAGAACCAATGAACGAAATCTATCTTTTCGGTGATTCTGCTGCGCAGGGGATTGTCCTGGATGAATCAGAAAATTACAGGGTTTCCAGGGTAGGATGCATCCGGCTCATGAGACGCAGCGAGTATCCCATTCACAATTACGCAGTTCACGGATATACGGTCAACCAAGGACTGGAATCATTCCGAAACCTGAGAACTGAGCCGGGAAACATCTGCGTCATCGAATTCGGTGGCAATGACTGTGATCTGGACTGGGATGCGGTTTCACAGGATCCGGATCATTTTCATGACGGTAAAACCCCGCTGGCTGAGTTCAGGAGCCTTCTGAAGCAGTTTGTCCTGGAATCCAGGGCTCGGGATCTTGATCCTGTTCTTGTCACACCGTTACCGCTCATGTCAGGTCGGTATTACCGCTGGGTTTCAAAGAGACGGGATGCTGACCGTATCCTGAAGTATCTTCGGAATGATCCGGAGAGCATTTCCAGATGGCAGGAACGATACGCGATTGCAGTACGATATACTGCGGCAGAATGTGGCTGCCATCTGGCAGACGTCAGAGCCTGGATGCTGGAAGAACTGGATTATCCGTCTCTGATCTGTGAAGATGGGATTCATCCCAATGAAGCAGGCCATGAAATCATTGCCCGGAAAGCGATGGAGCACTTTCCTCATAAAGGATGATGCGCCGCAAAGTATCAGAGACTGCTTACCGGCAGGTTTTCACCGGCTTAACTTTTTATGTGTTGTAATCGTTTCAAGAATCATTTTTTCCATTTCCGTCATACAATGTTCCTGTTTAAACTGCTGTGTGTATTCCAGGTATTTTTCACTGTATTCTGCTTTTTCCTCAGGATGAACAATCCAGTAGTCAATCTTGCTGGCCAGATCTGCCGGATTATTGAAATGGAAAAGGTTATTATCATCCAGCGCAAAGAACCGGGTTGCGCTTCTTGGTGAATCCGCAATCACGGGGACCAGCCCGCAGGAGATCGCCTCCAGACAGGAAATTGCCTCGATTTCAACTTCCGCGGGATGAACATACAGATCAGCACTGTTGATCACCTGAAGCATCTCGACCCGGGAAAAGAATTCCATAACAGGCTGATTGGTCAGCTTTTTTGCATAGGCAGCAAGTTCATCGTGCAGGGGACCTTCTCCGGCAAAAACCAGCTGGATCTCTTTTTCATGTACTGATTCCTTTACGGCGTCAATCAGTACCTTATGGGACTTCTCGTATCCGTAGCGTCCTGTGAACAGGATGACGAACTTATCCTTCCAGGCTTCAGGACGCTCCGTTTTCATTTTCCTAAACCGGCTGTTTACGCCGTTGGAAATCACATAACCGTTTGTTTTTCCGACTTCCTTTTCAAAAATATCCCGAATAAACTGAGTCGGGTAATGAATTGCATCAACATACTGGTAGACAAGCTGATACATGGCTTTGTAGGTCAGATTATTGATCAGCTGACTGTTCATCAGGTGCAGATGGCTGGTGATGTTTTCAGCCTGGCAGTGAAAAC
>JAFUFC010000004.1 GCA_017470095.1 Clostridia bacterium
AAAGTGGTTTGGCCCGACTTCTTCCAGCTTCTGTGGCTGAGAGCAGGCCTCTGTGGCATAAGGGCACCGGGCAGCAAAGCGGCAGCCGGGTTTGGGATTGATGGGGCTGGTAATTTCGCCCTTGAGCACAATGCGCATCATGGGATGATCCAGATCCACCGAAGGAATGGCGGACAGAAGCGCTTTGGTGTAGGGATGCAGCGGATGTTCGAAGAGCTCGTTGGACTCGCAGGTTTCCACCAGCTGGCCCAGATACATCACACAGATATGATTGGAAATATGCCGCACCACCGAAAGATCATGGGTGACGAACATATAGGTCAGGTTCAATTTTTCCTGCAAATCCATCAGCAGGTTCAGCACCTGCGCCTGAATGGATACATCCAGAGCGGATACCGGCTCGTCGCACATGATGAATTCCGGGTTCAGGGCCAGGGCCCGGGCAATGCCCACGCGCTGTCTGCGTCCGCCGTCCATTTCATGAGGATAAGCCATTCGCAGCCTTTCTTCCACACCACACAGGTCCATCAGGCGATCCGTGGCCTCCAGGATCTCCTTCCGGCCGTATCGCTTGGAGAGCTTCAGCGGCTCGGATACCGCTTCCTGTACGGTCATGCGGGGGTTTAAGGAAGAATAGGGATCCTGGAAAATGATCTGCATGTTTTCCCGCAGGCGCTTCAGATCTCTGCCCTGGGCCTGGGTAATGTCCTCACCGTTCATCAGCACCCTGCCGTCGGTGGCATCCTGCAGACGGATGATGGTGCGGCCCAGGGTGGATTTCCCACAGCCGGACTCGCCCACGATACCCATGGTTTCCCCTTTTTCAATGCGGAAGGAAACATCGTCCACGGCGTGATTTACGCCGGCGGGTACATTGAAATATTTTTTCAAGTGTTCAACCTGTATCAGAGTCGCCATGTTTTATCCCTCCGTTTGCAGCAGGCACCGGCAGCTGTGATCCTCCGTTAGCGTCTTCATGGGAATTTCAGCAGCGCGGCACTGATCGGTCGCATGTGGACAACGGGGCGCAAACGGGCACCCCTTCGGCAGGTTCGTGGGGTCCGGCGGCATACCCACAATGGGATGCAAGCGCTTGGCCCCGCTGTTCATATTGGGCAGGGAGCCGAACAGCCCCTGGGTGTAAGGATGGGCAGGATGACGGAAAATTTCTTCCTTCGTGCCGATTTCCACAATCTGCCCAGCATAGATGATTGCCACCCGTTGGCAGGTTTCCGCCACGACACCCAAATCGTGCGTAATCAGAATCATGGCCATATTGAAGCGCTGCTTAAGCTCATTGATCATTTCCAGCACTTGGGCTTGAATGGTCACGTCCAGGGCGGAGGTGGGCTCGTCCGCCAACAACAATTCCGGGTTACAGGCCAATGCCATAGCGATAACTACACGCTGTTTCATGCCGCCAGAAAACTGATGGGGATATTCGTTGAAGCGTTCGGCGGGAATGCCCACCATTTCCAGCATTTCGCATGTCTTTTTCTTGGCTTGGTTCAAATCAACGTGTTCATGCAGCTGCACTGCCTCGGCGATCTGCCCGCCTACCGTCATCACGGGATTCAAAGCCGTCATGGGATCCTGGAAGATCATGGATACTTTATTTCCCCGGATTTCCAGCATTTCCTTTTCCGTCAAGGACAGAAGGTCCTGCCCGTCCAGCATGATTTTTCCCTGGGCCAACCTGGCTGAGCGATCCGGCAGAATGCGCAGGATGGATTTTGCGATGGTGGTTTTTCCGGCGCCGGTTTCGCCCACCAGTCCCAGGATCTCACCCCGACGAAGCTGCAGAGAGACACCGTTGACCGCATGTACAATCGCTTTGCCGGAGGTATAGGTGACGACCAAATCCTGAATGTCGAGGAACTCTTCGTTCATTTTTCTTCGCCTCCTAATCCTTCATCTTCGGATCCAGTGCATCGCGCAGGCCGTCTCCAAACAGGTTTAGGGAAAGCACGGTCAATGCAATGGCAATGCCAGGGAAAATGATCATATGGGGATACTTTCGGATAAAATCCCGGCCAGCGGCCAGCATAGCGCCCCATTCCGGAGTCGGCGGCTGGATGCCCAGGCCGATATAGGCCAAGCCTGCTACGGAAATGATGGTGTTGCCTACGCCCATGGTCGTACCGACAATGGTAGGACTGATGATGTTGGGCACCATATGCTTGTACATGATGCGCATTTTGCTGGCATTAATGGAGCGCGCCGCCTCCAGGTAATCCATTTCCCGCTCCTTGAGGCACATGGCGCGCGTGCTGCGGATGCCGCCGGGTACATTGCTGATCAACATGGCGATGATGGTGTTCACATAGCCAGCCCCTAAAGTGGTGGAAATAAGGATGGCCAGCAGCGTGCTGGGGATCGAGGCCCAGATATCTACGATGCGCATACCGATCATGTCCACCTTTCCACCCTTATAGCCAATGGCCGTACCAATCAACACGCCGATCACCTGGCTGACCACATCGGCGATCAGACCGATGGAAAGGGAATACCGAGCGCCGTAAATCAAGCGGCTGAGAATATCTCGTCCAACCTCGTCACACCCAAACCAATGCTTGGCGGAAGGGGCAGCGTACATGGACATCAAGTCCATTTCTGTTGGGGAATAAGGGGCGATCCAAGGAGCAAAAATTGCTACGATGGCAATGCAGAGCAGCAAGATCAGGCCGAGCATAGCTGCCTTGTTTTTAGCCAGGCGCTTCATCACCTGGGCAAACATGCTCCGCTCGCTCCATTTGCGCTTATAGCGGCCCGTCTTCATTGCTTTATCCATATTACGCTTTCCTCCTTCCCTTGCCGGAGGCGACATACTGCGCCTTGATTCTGGGATCGATGCAGGCGTAGATGATATCCACGATCAGCATGACGACCGCGGTGAAAAATGCCAGGATCAGCACTGATGATCGGATTGCGGGAAGATCCCGGGTGTTGATGCTGTTGAGCAGGAACAGGCCCACGCCGGGGAAAGTGAACACGCTCTCCAACACCACCGTGCCGCCGATGCTCTTGCCGAACTGTGCACCAATGATGTTGATGATGGGGATCAAGGCATTGGGCAGCATGTGCTTGTAGATTACACTGCGTTCCGGCACGCCTTTGGCGCGGGCTGTTGAAATATAATCGGAGCGAACAGTCTCCAACGTGGATGATCGCATCTGCCGGGCATTTTTAGCAATGCCGGCCACCGTTCCGGTGATAACGGGCAATACCCAGTTAGCGACAGAGCCAATACCAAAGGCGGGCAGCCATTGCAGTCTCAGGCAGAACAGGATGACCAGCATCAGCGCCAGCCAGAATTCCGGCATGGAAACACCCACCATGGCCAGCACCATCATGGTGTGATCCTGCCAGCGGTTCTGGTGCAGTGCCGCATAAATTCCAAGGGGGATACCGATCACAGCGCCCAGAACAATGGTGATCAGACTCAGCATAAAAGTCCGAGGCATCCTGCTGAACAGTTCCTGCATGACCGGTACGTTGTATGTCCAAGACGTTCCAAAGTCCAGTTTGATGAAAGTTTTGTACAGATATCGTCCCAGTTGGACCATGTATGAATCATTCAGGCCCAATTCATTTCTGAACGCCTGTCTTTCCTCAAAGGTGGCGGAGGCAGGCAGCGCAATGTCCGCCGGATCACCCGGCACAAAGTACATGACCGTAAAGATCACAAAGGCTGTGCCGACTAATACCAGAAGCAGCCATGCCACCCGCTTCAGTATATATTTCCACATAGATTTTCCTCCAGCAGATAGGAACGGCGCCGTCCGATGCGGTCGACGCATCTGACGACGCCGAATAGACGCTGCATATTGCCTTACGGCAATCCGATGCTGATTATTTCAAGGGGCTGGATCCGGGCACTACCAGATGCTGGCCCTGGTACATGATGTCTTCCACTTTATCAGTACGGAAGGCCACGTTGGCATTCATGCGCAGAAGGCCAAAGGAATAGCCGTTGTCGATCACATACTGATACAGCGCTTCCATGGTTTCCGGTGTGTTGGTCTTCACGGCATAAGCAGTGGTGAACAGCTCGTTCAGCCTGCTGTCATCCACATACCACAGGGTCTTGTCAGTGCCAGTGGTCTGGGTGTTGAACAGGTAGTTATACATCTCCATGTTGGAACTGGCCACGGATACGGCGCTGACAATTTCCAGGTCAAAGGCTTTGGGATCGCGGCGCTTGGAATCGGCAGTATTCCGATCATAGACGGTGATTTCAGTCTTTACGCCTAACTGCTCCAAGAAGGAGCTGATTACCAGGGCCACCGTTTTGTAAGCACCGTTGTTGTCGGTGTTGGTCATGATGGTTAGGGTTTCGCCATTGTAATTGGACTTGACCAGGTATTCCTTCGCCAGTGCCAAATCATAGGTATTCTGATAGCTGGGGACAGTTTCCCAGGCTTCGTTGTAGTCCACGGTGCCTTCCTTCACGCCCAGAGCATTGCAGGCGACGGCCGTTCCATCGCCCAGCGCGCGCACCACATAATTGTTATCGATGGCATAGAAGCAAGCCAAACGCAGATTCGCGTCGCTCATGGGGCTTTCAGGGCTGCAGTTGGGATTCAGCACAACTTCTTTGTTATCCGGCAGTGTGCTGACGGCTACCTGATTGGCATACATGCCGCCTTCCAGGAAATCGCTGCAGCTTTCGGTAGAAATTTTGGTGCAGATATCGATACTGCCTGTCTCCAGACCAATCACGATCTGGGTTTCTTCGGACATGAAGTATTCCACGATCTTGTCCGCGTGGGCTTGGTGGCGCTCATTGATCTTGGATTCATCCTTCTGCCAGTAGTTATCCCAGGCTTCCATGGTCAGGCTGGCGCCGCTGACGAACTGGGTCAGCTTATACCGGCCGGTGCCGCAGGCGTCGGTAGTCAGGCCGGAGGGGCTGTCGTTAAAGGCCTTTTCGGTGTACACCCAGATGTTGATAAAGTAGGGCAGCAGTTCGGAAACGTTTTCAATGGGAGCGGACAGCTTCAACTGTACGGTGGTATCATCCAGGGCCGTAGCTTCTTCGAGCTTGGAGTAGTAGCTCTTGAACCCTTTTTCAATGTTCTTCATGTAGGTAAAAGCCACGTCGGAGGCGGTTACGGGGTTGCCGGCGTGATCATAGATACCTTCCTGGAGGTAAATTTCGTAGGTGGTGTCATCCACGATGGTGTAGCCACCGTTTTCACCCCGGGTGCCATCCACCAGTACGGGGCACAGTTCACCGGTTTTGGGATCCAGATCGTACAGGGATTCATACACGCTCCACAGCATGCTTTTGGTGCCCTTATCGGTCTTGAAGGGAGAAACATCCTCAGGGTCAGAGCCCGCCACATTCAGCAGGGCCTGATGGCCGTTTTCCGCATAAGCGCCGCACACCATCGTGGCGGCCATGATCAGGATCAGCAACAAAGAAACAAACTTTTTCATGTTTTCTCTCCTTTTTTCTTGTTCTTTTTTGAAGTACCCGCCCCGCTTTAGGAAGCGATATTCCTCCTTTCTGCTTGCTTCTCAATCAGCGGTGTATTGCCAACAGCAGTACATTGTTCCAGTATCTAAAGAGGCATCTTGCAGAAATTGCAATTTTTGTGCCCTTTCTGATAATATTTTAACATCCTCAATATTGACAAGCAATCCATATTTCTATATAATTTATGCACAAACTACATAAAAAAAGAGGGTGAGCTTTTGGATATACTTTATTTACATGAATTTATTGTTTTGGCTGATATCGGCAATTATCTGAAAGCTGCTGATGAGCTTTTTACTACGCAGCCCACACTGAGCCGTCACATTCAAGCGTTGGAAAAGGACTGCGGCGTGCTTTTGTTTCAACGAACAACCAGAAAACTGGAATTAACAGAATATGGAAAGCTGCTGTATCCATACGCCAAAGAGATCTATGCCAAATATACAGATTTTGAACAGGCATTGGACAACCACAAACAGAAATCCAGCGATCAAGTACGCATCGGAACGCTGCCTATGATGAGTCCGTACCACATTACAGATATTCTGACAGGTTTTCAGGCACGATATCCCAACGTAGATTTATCGATCATGCAAGAGGATGATATCAACCTGTTGCGTCAAAACCTGTGCGATCTGATCTTCTTCCGGAAAACAGATCAGGAGTATCCGGATATTGATTTCGTGCACATTACATCGGATACGTTGGCAGCGATCGTACCTATAGAGCACCCTCTGGTGCAAGCGGGACGCACATCCGTACGGTTGTCCGAATTGAAAGATGAACATTTTTTGATGCTGGGCAAGCATACCCTGTTATATAAAATGTGCATGAATCTGTGCATAGCAGAGGGCTTTGAGCCCAATGTGGTGTTCAACGGAAAACACGCAGATGATATCATTACGCTGGTCAAAAGCCGGATGGGCATTAGCCTGCTGACTAAAAAGCCCATTCAGTCTCTCGGACACAACAACATTGTCATGCTGGATCTTGAGCCATTGGTAGAAACGCCTATATGTATTGCGTATTTAAAGGGGAAGCCTCTTTCTCCGACCGTACGAAAATTTATCGAATACGCCAAGGATTATGCCAACGAGCAAAAAGATATGTAAATGATTGAATTCATTGGATATGTTTTCACTAAGATTTCTATAGCGACAGCACAAGCCGGATTGCCACGGACAGGAGCCGCCGAGAGATAGGCATCACGTATATTTTATGAAAGCGATATTTTTCATTCTATGGGCCAGGATCAGAACTTTGATGAGCCTTTGATATAAGCTCGGATGCTTCGCTTCAAGATATTCCCTGTGCATCATTCCCCATTTTCCAATGGGCCGCTGATCAGTTTCCTCAATCGTCAGATTTGGATAGTATATCCCGTCTTTGTCCGAAGTATAGGTTCCAGCAAGTTCTCTAAACAGAGATTTCATTGTGATTCCCTCCATAATTCAGTACTGACCAATCCAGCATGTAGATGCCTTTTCTGAATTTCTGGCTAATACTGTTTTATGGATACCCAGCAAAAAAGGGGCTATTTATTTTCTTTCCTCCTGACAAATTTACTCCCTCATCATATCCTGAGGCTTTGTAAACAGCGGCAGCAATGTCTCCCGAAATTGCTTCTTCTGTTCATCGTTCAATTCCAAATGATCCATCGCGCCGATCAGGGAATCCACCATCATTTCCGGCGTGATACTCCGCAGCTTTTCGGGATTTTTCATCTGCGCTTTTAGGTTGGATGTGATCTTTGCCATGACCTTGGACGTGAGCTTTTGCATTTCCTGCATGTAGCTGTCGCTGCCCTTTTTGAAATCCTCCACGATCTTATCCAAGGTTTCGTGGAGGGCTTCCGTCTGCACCTGATAAGGCGCGGCGCGAAGCAGCCGAAGATCCTCCATCACCTTTTTTGCCGCTTGCCGGTCTTCGGGATTGCTCTGCACATGCTCGGTAAACAAATCATTCATGCCTCGCAGCATTTCTGTCATATAGGCAAACCCGGCGGCATAGGTATCATCACGGAGCCGAGCGAGCTGGGTGACAAGTAAGGCAAAGGGAGGGCTGACGATCAGCTGGCTTACGATAAGCGGATCGACCTTGCGCTTGAGCAGCTTTTCCGCTGCGCCTACCGTCAGCCCCAGCTTTTCTATATCATAGTTGGTCGTGAAGGGAATATCGGACAGGCAAAGCAGAAAATCCGTCGTGACGCCAAAGACCTTTGCTATTGCCACGATATTCTCCGTGGAGAGTTTATCTGTTTGGCCGCTGATGTATCGGCTGAGGGCACTTTCCGACATGCCGGTTTTCTCAGCGAGTTCAGCCTGGGTCATGCAATTTTCACGGAGCAGATCCTGTATCCGTTCACGGGAATCGCCCGGTTTTCCGGGCAAATACTCATGCAGCTTTTCATCCATCTCCAGATCAACTCCCTCTTTTGAAATCCATAGCTATTATATCAGATTCCGTCCTTTGGTGGAAGAGAGCGTCCATTCAGTCTTGCGTTTTTGCAAGGCTTTTTCTTTTTGGTGCAGCGGAATTGCAAAAGCGCCTGATTTCCCGGGCTTTCACTCTTTTCCCGATACAATGACCTTGATGACCGGCATCAAGTATCTTGAAACTTGCATAGCCGCTCCGGGTTGATGTAAACCGCCACGATCCCCTTAAGGGGGGAGCGCAACGGGAGATCGGCTGAAAGCCGATAAGCGAAAGCGATTGCTTGCAATCGCCGAGCGTAGCCTCGCTTGACGAAGGTCAAAGCGAGGCCGACCAGAGACGATATCGGGCCAACCAAGGTCACCTATCAGGAGACAACCCGGGTGCAACGGCAAAACAAAAAGAAGCCCAGGAATAATTGCATATAAGAAAATTGAATATTTGACATTATTTCCCTATAGCAGACAGATTACAAGAAATGGTCTGCTTTTTTATTACGCCACATAGATGGCAGAAAGAGGCACATATGACTGAAACAAAGAGAAATCCCATACTCATTGCAATTGACCATGGCTACGGCAACGTCAAAACACCCAACTACATTTTTCCCACCGGTATCACAGAATACAAGGATGAACCAGCCATGGCGACGGATACGCTGCGCTGGGCGGGCCGCTGGTATGCCATCGGAGACAACCACAAGGAATTCATTGCCGACAAGACGGCAGACGAGGACTATTTGAAGCTGACCATGGCAGCCATCGCAAAGGAGCTGTTAAGGCGTGGGCTGACAGAAGCACCGGTTTATCTGGCTGTAGGTCTGCCCCTGACGTGGGTAGGACAGCAGAAGGACAGCTTCATCCGGTATCTGACGCAGGTGCGGAATCTGGAATACACTTTCAATGGAAGAGACTTTGCCGCGGAGATCGTAGGCGTGGAGATGTACGCCCAGGGCTTTGCTGCTGTAGCGGATCGGCTGAAGGAGTTTTCCGGTGTGAACATGCTTTGCGACATCGGCAACGGCACCATGAACATCATGTATATTAACAATGGGCGGCCCATCAGCGGACAATGCTACACAGAGAAATTCGGCACCCACCAGTGTATGTTGGCGGCCCGGGAGGCGCTGATGCGCACTCTGCACTTGAAGGTGGACGACAGCATCATCGAGCAGGTGCTTCGCACCGGCGCATCCGACGTGGACGAAAAGGTGGTAACCATCATTCGGGATACTGCCACCGACTATGTGACCGGCATCATGCGCAGCCTGCGGGAGCACGAATACAACCCCATGTTGATGAAGCTCTGGTTCATGGGCGGCGGGGCTTGTCTGATCCAGCACTTCGGACAAACCGATCCCCAGCGGGTGGTGATCCTGGACGACATCAGGGCCACGGCCAAGGGCTATCAGCGCTTGGCAGTCAAGGCCCTGCGCAAACGGGGTGTTGTCTTTGAAGAATGAGAACCGCGTCAGCTTCACGGTGCGGCTGAACCTGAACAATCCCCGGCACAAGGAAGCATGGAATCGTCTTCGTAACTCCACCGGCTCTTATACGACCTCCATCGTAGATGCGCTGACGAAGGAAGCGAATCCTTCCGCCGTTTTCCCTGACGCCAATGGGCTAAAAGCCATCATGCGGCAGGCGTTCCTGGAAGCGATGAGGGAGCTGCCGATCACCATGCAGCCTTTCATCGCTTCGGAAGAAATCGGCGGAGATCGAGAAATCGACGATTTGGATTTCGAGATTGCCGACGATTTCATGAGTGCCCTGGGCTGCTGAAGGTGATACCAAAGTGGCATCAGGCGGCGCGAATCCACAAAAATGCGGTATCAAGGCGATACCGTTTTTTGTGGCCGTGGGCAGGATGCAAGGGAAAGGCCCTTGCCCGGAGTCCAGAGGCGGAGCGCTCTGGGGCGGGTGCAGGGCGACAGCGCCTGCGCAGGATGCAAGGGAAAGACCATTGCCGGGAATCCAAAGGGCAGCGCCCGTGGCCCAGTAGAAGTGTTGAGCATCGACACTTCGTACTGGGTATTACCTGCCGAAAATCTCAGGTGCCGTGGAACGAAAGCTACTCTGCATTAAAAAAGAACAGTCAAAAAAACACAAGAAACGGAGGTGACGCCATGCCCGAAGCCAAACAGCGGGTGTCCCGTCATAATGGCCGTGCAGGGAAGCACGGCGTCTATAATCCAAAGCACAATGACCGGCAGTTCGATGTGTCTCATGCGGACAACATCGACAAGGGCCGAACGAATCTGAACCTCTATTGGGACTGGCAGAACGGCCTGCGGGATCACGAGGCCAATCAGTCCGGACAGTATCCAACCTTCAACCAGGTGGAACGGGAATTCTACGAGCAGCGTTACGGCGATTATTTGGCTGGGCAGGCTGCCCGCAACATCAAGGCCGGGCACGCAGGACGGAACCGCGGCGTGGATGATCTGCTGGCGGACGTGCGTATCTGCCCCGAAGAAACGATCTATCAGATCGGGAAAGAGGGCGATTGTCTGAGCCCTCAGGTATTGATGGAGATCATGCAGGAATTTATGGAGACCTTTCAGGAGCGCTTCGGAAAACATGTTCACATCCTGGATTGGGCCTTGCACCTGGACGAAACCAGCCCGCACATTCACGCCCGGCAGGTATTCGATATCGAAAACCGCTATGGAGAAATCGAGCCAAAGCAGGAGAAAGCGTTGGAAGCCCTTGGAATTCCGTTGCCATTCCCGGAGAAAAAGCCCGGCAAAATGAATAATCGGAAGATCACGTTCGATGGTATTTGCCGGGAGCTTCTCTTGAATATCTGCGAGGAGCACAGCCTGGACGTGGAGCGGGACGCCATCTATGGCGGCAAGGCCAGCCGGGACAAGAACGATTACATTATCGAATCCCAACGGGAGAAGATCGCAGAACTGGAGCGGCGCAATGCGGAATTGACAGCCGACAACGAAGCCCAGAGCAGGATCATCGCTCAGAAATCTGCGGAATTGGAGGACAAGCTGGAAAAGCTCTCCGATGCCGATGCGGCGCTGGATGCTGTGGCCGATGTTGCCTACAGGGAAGCAGTCAAAGTCGTTGCAGCCGAAGCCATCCATGAAACGCAAAGACAAGACCTGATGATTCTGGAAAAGGGCAAGCAAAAGGTCATGTCGCCGGAGATCAAAATGAAGCAAAAAGACCGGGAGCTTGTGATAGATTGGTTTGAAAAAGCAGCCAATACCCTGAAAAAGAGAGCCAAAACGATTTTTGAAAAAGTTGTTGAAGCACTCCGTCTGCCCGCTGCCCGGGAAGCAGCCAAGACGAAAATCAAAGAGCAGGCCAGGCCGTCGATCCTGGAATTACTGCAATCCCACAAACAAAAATCTGATGAAACAATTGTTCAGCATCCCAAACGTCACAGTTGGGAGGAAAGGTAAAACTGTTATGAAATACGTTAAGGACAGGCTTTTACTAACAAATCAAAGCACTTGTAAAATGCATAAAAATAAAAGGAAAAGAGTTGACAAAATATGTTTGAAATTTATAATGAACATGACGGGAACTATCCCGTCGAGAACCTTGATAACGGAATAAATCCAGCAGAAACCAAGCTTACCATAACCGTTGAAGAATTGGCACAGCAACTGAATGTGTCAAGGGCCACGGCGTATAACCTGGCACGGAGAAAGGATTTTTACCCTGCGTTCCGCATCGGACACAGGCTGATCATCTCCCGTCAGGCGCTGCGCCGCTGGCTCGACGATCAGACGGAGGTAAGCTGATGAAAAGAAGATTCAATGGCGAAGGAAACATCCGGAAACGGTCTGAGCATTCTTGGGAGGCAAGTGTTGCCATTGAGGGCGGTGAAAGGATCTATCTATATGGTGCATCGCAGAAGGAAGTAAAAGAAAAGCTTCAAAAGATCCAATCAGAAATCACCAATGGAACCTATGTGCCTGAAACTGATATGACTGTGGGCGAGTGGATGGACGAATGGTACGAATGCTTTACCACAGGCGTAAAAGCGTCGTCCCGGGCACGATATGAACAGGATATCAGGATTCACATCAAGCCTGGCATCGGTCATATCAACCTGCAGGATCTAAAGCTCCTGCATGTCCAGCGATTCCTGAATCAATGCAAAGATCAAAAGAATCTGGCGCAGAAAACTGTGAAAAACATTTACTTGGTTTTGAATAAAGCCATGAAAAAGGCCCAAAGCCAAGGGCTGATCCGGCAGAATCCATGC
>JAFUFC010000005.1 GCA_017470095.1 Clostridia bacterium
AAAGCGTTTGGCCCAATTGCACAAATTGGTTTCCCAAGGACCGGTTCATTTGGGCAATAAACTGGTTGGCGATGTTATTGACCCCGTCGATTTGAGCCTGGGTCTGCCCCACGATGAATTGGTTCAAACTCTGGGTAACCGGTACCAGCGATTGCTCCACTGAGGATAATATACCCTCGCTGACCCGGGCGCTTAGATCGCCGCCCAGTCGGCGCAGCATGGCGGTTCGGTCCTCCTGCTGGCAAATGATCTGCACACTGTCGTCCAGGGGTTTTTGCATGATCAGATCGGTGAATGCGTCGTTAAAATCATCGATGGCCCGAGTGGCGCTGCCGTAAGCCATGCGATTGAGCATGTGAAAAAGCAAAGAACAGGCCACACCGGCGATGGATGTGGTGAAAGCGTAAGTCATACCACCGATCAATTGGGGAATGCTTTCCATGGTTTTAGCGGCGTCATTCAAGTCCAGGCCGCTCAGGCCCCGCATAAGGCCGATAAACGTGCCCAAAATGCCCAGGCTGGTCAGAAGGCTGGGCACCACGTCGGCCAATTGCGCGTGGCCCACGGCGTAAATCACCGTATCATCGTTGATATAATCTTCCACGTTGCAATTGAGGCCACGAGCGTCCAATTGTTCCGCATTAACCAGGAAACGCTCCCAGGGGCCTTGCATTTCCCGGCCCAGAAACAGGGCGTCCTGCCACACAGGACGGCCGTCCCCAGAATTGCTCTCCAGAGAGTGAATGCCTTTGCGCAGCCGCCGGGCGCTGCGCCGCACAGGCAGCACGCACTTCACGATCCCCGTCAATGCCACCAAAGCAATGGCCACATAAATCAAAAAATCGGTTACATTCGCAGCGAGGCTTTCCAGAATCGGCATCTTGCCCCACCCCTTTCTCTCGCAAGGTATGTACGGTCATATTGTAACGGATTTCATCAAAAATTGCAATGGAATTGTAATACTTCTCGTCCTGTTTCAAAAAAATTTACGATTTGCTTGTCCTTCTACCACGCATGCGCTGGGCCTTGATCAATTCCTGGATTCATTTTCGCAGAATTCGGTATGTTTTAAGTCTTACATACCGTTGATCATACAGTCCAACCCCGTTTCCAGGGCTTTTTTGACACATTTTCCTTCGCAAATATTTACAGTTCCTTCATTGACCGGCGTGCTGTGATGGAGGTATAATAACAGCTCAAGGATATATATGCGCAGAAGGAGGATTATATGCGCCGGATGTTTGTTTTTTTTCTGATTCTGGTTTTGCTTACCGCCTGTCTGCCTGCCTGCGCCGCTACGGAACCGGCGGAAATTTTTGAAGCGCCCAAACAAGTGGTGGTCACTTTTGTAGGGGACTGCACCCTGGGCAACACCCCCATTGAACGCCTCCGCAAAACCAGCAGCTTTGAATATTATATTGAAGAATACGGCATGGAATATCCTTTTGACAACGTGCTGAATATTCTGCTCCGAGATGATTTGACAGTGGCCAATCTGGAAGGCGTATTTTACAATCACGAAGCCAATAAAGCCAACAAAACCTACAATTTCCGCTCCTCCGTCGACCATGCTCAGATCCTGAATCTGGCCAGCATTGAAGCTGTGTCTATCGCCAATAATCACATTCTGGATTATGGCGTCAAGGGCCAAAGCACCACCATTGAAGCCCTGGAAACCCAGGGCATTGCCTGGTTTGGCACCAATGAATACGCCAATGGCACCTATATTTTTGAAAAAGACGGCATCAAAATTGGGTTTGTAGCGATGTACGCCTCCTATATGAACAGCACGGACCGGCTGGACAAAATGAAAGCCAATGTGAAAAAAATGCGCGCCGACGGCTGCCAAGTTATCGTGGCTTGTATGCACGGGGGCGTGGAGTATGATCCTCTGCACGACAGGAACCAGGAAATTCTGGCGGACCGGCTGATCGGCTATGGCGCGGACATCATCATCGGCCACCATCCCCATGTGATCCAGGGCATGCGGGTTGCCACAGGCCGCACCACGCTGTGGAGCCTGGGCAATTTTGTGTTCGGCGGCAATTCCCAGTTGCGCACCATGGACACCTTCCTGGCCCAGTTCACCTTTTCTTTTGATGAAAGCAATACCTACCTGGGCCATCAATTGAATATCATTCCGGCCCACGTGTCCGGTGTATCCGATCACAACAACTATCAGCCTGTGCTGGTCACTGGCAAGGATGCGCAAAGCGTGCTTGCCGCCATCCAGAAGGATTCCCGCCCTCTGCGGCTGCGGCCGTATGTGGACGGCGTCGGCGCGGTGCAGGAATTTGTACCCGCTGCCAAATAAACTGCCACAAATTTCATAATTAATGCAGGTACACAAATTTCATAGTTAATGTGGGTTTTTCTTGCAAACCTCTTGCATTCGCGGTATAATATTGGAAGTTATCTGCTGATACGGAGGATTAGCCATGATCAACGTACAGGATTTCATCCAGGCCCTGTCCTTGCAGGTGCTCTCTCCCACGACTCGTGTATCCTGGGATATTCATTCCGCGGAATTGAACCGTCCCGGTTTGCAGTTCGTGGGCTTTTATGAGCATTTTGCGCACGATCGGCCCCAGGTGGTGGGTCTGACCGAAATGAGCTATCTGGAATCCCTGCCCGATAATGTGCGCCGGGAGCGGCTGGAAGCCTTTTTTTCCACTGCGCTGCCCTGTGTGATTCTCTGCCGCGGCATGCTTCCCACCGATGATATGATCGAACTGGCCGCCGCTCACGATGTGGCCCTGCTGTGCACTGAAGCAGTAACCACCAAATTTGTCAGCGCCGCCATGAATTACCTGAACAAGTGCCTTGCTCCCCGTGCCACGCTGCATGGCGTGCTGGTGGATGTGTACGGTGTGGGCGTGCTTATTACCGGTGAAAGCGGCGTAGGCAAAAGTGAAGCAGCGCTGGAATTGGTCAAGCGCGGCCATCAGCTGGTGGCAGATGACGTGGTGGATGTATGCCGGGTCACCGAAAACCGGCTGATCGGCGAATCGCCGGAAACGGTGCGGCATTTCATGGAAATCCGCGGCATCGGCATCATTGATATCAAAGCCATGTACGGCATCAGCGCCGTGCTGATGAGCAAAACCATCGATCTGGTAATTCACCTGGAAGCATGGCAGGAAAAGAAGGCCTATGACCGGCTGGGCCTGAATGATGATTTTACCACCATCATGGATGTGCGGGTGCCGCAAATCGTGCTGCCCGTACGGCCTGGGCGCAACCTGGCCGTGGTTATTGAAGTGGCGGCTCGGAACTTCTCTTTAAAACAGCTGGGCTATTCCGCTGCTCAGGAGCTGGACCGCCGCCTCAACGAAATGATGATGGGCGGTAAATAAAAACGGCTGGTTCCCCATTCGTTCAAGAAAAGGGAGGATATTTCAAAATGGTATACATTGGCATTGATCTGGGCGGCACCAATATCGCCGTGGGCGTGGTGGACGAATACGGCTCCATTCTGGCCCAAACCAGCACTCGCACACTGCCGGACCGGCCCTACCCCGAACTGGTCAAGGATATGGCCGATTGCATCATGGTGGTGCTTAGCAAGGCCGGTCTATCTCAAGAGGATATCATCAGCATCGGAATTGGCATCCCCGGCGTGGCCGACAATGAAAAAGGTAACGTCATTTTCTGTACCAATCTGGGCTGGCACAATATTCCTTTGCGAAATGAATTGCAAAAGTATATTAACAAGCCCGTGTACATAGACAACGACGCCACCGTGGCCGGCCTGGCCGAAAGCTATGCCGGGGTCAGCAAGGGTTGCCAGAGCAGCGTATTCATCACCCTGGGCACCGGTGTAGGCGCTGGCATTACCATCAACGGCAAACCCTGGAGCGGCGCTCACGGCGTGGGCAGCGAACTGGGCCACATGACGCTGGTTGTGGACGGCGTGCCCTGCACCTGCGGCAACGACGGCTGCGTGGAACGCTACTGTTCCGCCACCGCTATCATCCGCATGGCCCGTCAGGCCTGCCTGGGCTATCCCGAGTCGATGATCATGGCGCTGGCCGGAAACGATCCGGACAAGATCGACGCCCGTATCGTGATCGAGGCGGCCAAAGCCGGGGATAATACCGCCGTGCAAGTGTTTGACCGCTTTGCGAAATACCTGGCTATCACCATCAATAACGTCACCGCCTTCCTGGATCCTGAAATGATTGTGCTGGGCGGCGGCGTGAGCAAGGCCGGTCAATTCCTGCTGGATCACGTCCGGGCCAAATTGCCCCGATATCTGATGTACAAGAATCTGCCTTCTCCCAAGCTGGAATTAGCCCGCTTGGGTAACGAAGCCGGCATCATCGGCGCCGCCATGCTGGGGAAGCAATAAGGCAGGTTCGATAGAAGGGTTTTTGAATCGAAACTTTCTCCCCCATCCCCGCTCCAAACTACTTCGGGGCACATCAAAAGCAATCAATACAAACCTGCTTCCCCATGAAGCAATCAATAATTGGAGGTCACTGTTATGGAATATCTCGTCCGCCAGCTTTTCCGGGAAACCCCTGCGGATCAATCCATTGTTACCGTGTCCGGCTGGGTACGCACCCTGCGGGACAGTAAAGCCTTTGCCTTCATTGAGCTCAATGACGGCACGTTCTTCAAAAATGTGCAGGTGGTCTGCGAAGAAGAAAAACTGGCGAATTTCAAGGAAGTGACCAAGATCACTTTAGGAAGCGCCATCACTGTCACCGGCATTTTGGCCTATACCCCCGAAATGAAGCAGCCCTTTGAAATCAAGGCCCAAAGCGTTGAAGTTGTGGGCCTGAGCGACCCGGATTATCCCCTGCAAAAGAAGCGCCACACCGTGGAGTACCTGCGAACCCAGGCCCATCTGCGCCCCCGTACCAACTTGTTCAGCGCCGTGTTCCGCATCCGTTCCCTGGCTGCCCAGTCCATCCATGCCTTTTTTTCCAGCCGGAATTTCGTCTATGTGCACACCCCCATCATCACCGCTTCCGATGCCGAAGGCGCGGGAGAAATGTTCCGGGCCACCACGCTGGATCTGAACAACCTGCCCAAAGACGACAAGGGCCGGGTGATCGATAAGGAAGATTTCTTCGGCCGTCCCGCCAACCTGACCGTGTCCGGCCAACTGAATGTGGAATGCTACGCCCAGGCATTCCGCAACGTATACACCTTTGGTCCCACCTTCCGGGCAGAAAAATCCAATACTGCTCGTCACGCCGCCGAATTCTGGATGATCGAGCCGGAGATCGCCTTTGCTGATCTGGAAGACGACATGGAACTGGCAGAGGACATGCTCAAATACGTGATTGCCGATGTGATGGCCAAAGCGCCAGAGGAAATGGCGTTTCTCAATCAGTTTGTGGACAAGGGACTGATTGACCGGCTGAACCACGTGGTCAGCAGCCAGTTTGCCCGAGTGTCCTACACCGACGCTATTGACATTCTGCAAAAAGCCGATAAACAGTTTGAATATCCCGTCCACTGGGGCATGGATATCCAGACCGAGCACGAGCGCTATCTGGCTGAGGAGCATTTCGGCTGCCCCGTGTGCGTATACAACTATCCCAAGGAAATCAAGGCTTTCTATATGCGCCAGAATGAGGACGGGAAGACCGTGGCCGCCGTGGACGTGCTGGTGCCCGGCATTGGCGAATTGATCGGCGGCAGCCAGCGTGAAGAACGGCTGGACGTGCTGGAAGCGCGCATCCAGGAACTGGGCCTGGATATGTCCTCCTACTGGTGGTACCTGGAATTGCGCAAGTACGGCACCACCCCCCACGCCGGCTTCGGTTTGGGCTTTGAGCGCCTGATCATGTATTTGACTGGGGTCAGCAACATTCGGGACGTGCTGCCCTTCCCCCGCACCACCGGCAGCGCGGATTTCTGATGGGTTGGAAAAAGCAATATTGAAAATGAGAGGGACTTTCTTTCCAGAAAAAGAAAGTCCCTCTCCTGTTGCGGATTTTTTCCTTTTTGAGACAAATCGAAGGTCAACTCCGTCTGATCAATGAAGGAGGTGAGGTGAATGCAAGGGAAAGCCTTGAAGTCGGGCGCCATGAGCGAAGAAGATTTGATCCGCCTGATGGATACTTACTCCGGCGTCCTGATCGGCGTGTGCCGCCTGATCCTGGGCGACGACGCACTGGCCCAGGATATGGTGCAGGAAACCTTTTTAAAAGCTTGGAAGCAGGCCAATTTTCAAAAAGAAAGCGAGCGGGCATGGCTGATCCGGGTGGCGGTGAACCTTTGCCACGATTATCACCGCAGTCGCTGGTGGCGCCACATCGACCGCAAAGCGGAAATAGACAGTCTACAAATCACCGCCCCAGCGGAAAAAGACCGGGAAATCATCGATATGGTCAGGCAGCTGCCCATGCGGGAGCGGGAAATTGTGATTCTTCGTTTCTGGAATGATTGCTCCGCCGATCAGATCGCGGACGTTTTGGGCATCAGCCGGGCATCGGTCTACCGTCATTTGGACAAAGCAAAGCAGCGCCTGAAGCTGGAGATGGAAGGAGGCGAACGTTCATGACGGAAAAAGAATTGAAACAGATCCTGAACGCATCCATCACCGGCTGTCAGCCGTCGGAAGGCTGGAAGCGTCAAGTTTTGTCGCAGACAAAGGAAGGAAAGCAACCCATAAAATACAAATTATCGGCGAGTCTGGTGCTGGCCATCCTGCTGGCGCTATTGACCCTCACCACGGCCCTGGCCCTGGGCATCCAATACGGCATCCTGGATTTTGCCGCCCGCACCCGGGACATGAAAAACGAAATCCCATCGGATGTCGATCAATACATTGACCGCATATCATGGACCGTGGAAAATGAGCACGCAACCGTGGTATTCCGTGAAAGCCTTTACAACGGGCGGACGCTGCACATCGCTTACGACGTGATCCCCAAGAGCAAAGATATGCTTTTGTTTGATGGAGTAACGGATGAATCCTGGTGGGGGCTGACCCACCTGGAGTGGGATCAGGCGGCGGCGCTGGCGGACGGGCGCACCATCATTGATCGGTGGGAGGAAGGCGGATATGGCTCCTGCTGGGAAGTGGATTTTGACGTAGACGATCCGACCCACCAGGAATTCATTCAGGAATACGGCAGCAATGGCGGCGTTCTGGACGAGGAAACAGGTGTGTATACCGGCACCATCGAAGTACCCTTCACTGATTATCGTCCGGAGCGTACCATCGGCGTATACGTGCGTATCCTGCCATTAACGGACATTCACGATGAATATTCCTACGATTATGACCGGACGGAGGTATTCAGCCTGAAACAAACGTTCCATGCCATGCAGAGCGGCAGCGAAAAAACGTTGAAAAATACCTCTCCCCTGCATTTCTCCACAGCGGGCATTGAGGTGCAGGAGGTGGAATTGCAGGTGCTGCCTCAGGAAATCCAATACCGCATTGGCTACAAGGTTGTGGATGAAAAGCAGTATCACGCTTCTCAGGATCGTTCTTTCGACGACGGCACGGCGCACACTGAACCGCCCCTGATCCGTTTTGTATCCGTGAACCCGAACACAGGCGACGCGGAGATTTTGCCCTATGGCATCACCTTCGATTTCAGCGGCATGGAGGAGGAAGGAACAGGCCTGTACATCATGACAGGCTCCCTGGGGCGCAGCGAGATACACGAGAAATATACCCTGGCGCTGCTCCGCAACACCTACGATCAACCCTTGATTCCCTTGGAAACGGCTGTATTCAGCGTAGCGGAGGAATAAAGAATCGGACGGGGCCGTCAAACGCTCCGTCCTTTTCTGCCAAAAAAACTGCCGTGCGCATCTGCACGGCAGCAAATTTCTTTTTTGAAATTACTTGATTTCCACTTTGGCGCCCACTTCGGCGAAAGCAGCCTTGACCTTTTCGGCTTCTTCCTTGGACACGCCTTCCTTCAGAGCCTTGGGAACGGATTCCACGAATTCCTTGGCTTCCTTCAGGCCCAGGCCAGCCACGACTTCGCGCACAGCCTTGATAACCTTGATCTTTTCGGAGCCGGCATCCACCAGGATGACGTCGAATTCGGTCTGTTCTTCAGCGGGAGCAGCAGCGGCAGCGGGAGCGCCGCCGGCCACGGCGATCGCGCCGGTCACGCCGAACTTTTCTTTCAGAGCTTCAACCAGTTCGTTGACTTCCATCAGGCTCATCTTCTCGATGGCTTCGATGATTTCATTAACAGCCATTGTATTTTCCTCCATTTAATGTTTCAGGTTTGTGTCAAGCGGCTATCATGCCACAGCACAAGAGAATTAGGCAGCTTCCTTCTTCTCGGCGATTTCGCCCAGCACAGCCACCAGCGCGGACATGGGGCTCATCAGGCAGCCAACCAGGGTCGCCATGAGTTCGTCCTTGCCAGGCATCTTGGAAAGCTTCAACATAGTCTTTTCATCGGCAGCCTTGTTTTCAAAGATACCGCCGGTGATCTTCAGGGCTTCCAGCTTGTTCTTTTCGATGAACTGGGCCACAGCCTTGGGGCCGGACACAGGATCCTTCTTGCTGAAAACGAACGCATTGGGGCCGTTCAGCAGATCATCCAAGCCTTCGATGCCCACCTGCTCCAGGGCCAGCTTCACCAGCCGGTTCTTCAGCACGCAGTAGTCCACATCGTTTTCACGGCACTGGCGGCGCAGGTTGGTATCCTGTTCCACGGTCAGGCCAGAGTAGCTGACGATAGTCACAGAATCGGCATTCTTAAGCCGTTCTACGATCTCTGCTACCTTTTCCACTTTCAGATCGCGATTCTTGCTCATTTCTGTTACACCTCCTCAATGGCTTGGGAGTAAAAGAAAACCCTTGCGCTGGCGCAAGGGAGAGCATACTTCATAACTTTCCTTTGCACCTCGGCAGGCGGGAAAACCCCTTTACATCCTTGCGGATACCGGCTGTCTTTGGCACAGGCTTCTTTAAGCCGAAAGGAATTATAGCACAGTTCAAGCTTTTCGTCAAGCCCATTTTCCGATATTTCGGCATTTTCCGATATTTCGGCATTGTTCCGGTACATTTTTTCGCATACTGGATCGTCGAATAGCATACATTGAGGCAGCAGGAGGGAAAAGCATGATCAAAGAAACAAAGAAAATAGAACAAAACAAGGAACCCGGCTCCTCATCCGACATGCAATACATTCAGCCGGAAAAACCTCATTTTGCCGAATGTCTGGCCCGAAACATGGCCTTGGCTGGAATGCTGCTGCTGACCGTAGTCGCTGTTCGCAATGCCAAGCTGCCCAGCGGCCAAACGGTGCTCACTGCTGTGCAACAGATAATCGAGCCCGGGTGGGACGATAACCTGGGCAAGATCAATTTCGTCAGTAATCTGTTTCCAGACACGGTGGCAGTGTTCTTTCAAATGGAACCCGACATAGATTTGACCGCTCCCTGCTTTGGAGCCGTCACCCATACCTGGAGCAATGATGAGCCCTACATCGGCTATCAGGCGGCTAATGGCCGGGTATACGCCGCTGGAGACGGGCAAGTGATGAGTATTGCCCATGGCATGGAAGATGAACGCATTATCCGTGTCCGTCATGACAATGGCATCGAAACGTTGTATTATAATTTGGCAGATGTCAACGTGGGAGAAGGCGATTCTGTTACCGCCACAACTTGCTTAGGAACATCCATAGCCGGGCAAACCGCCCTGTTGGAGGTACGTCGGGCAGGCAAACCCATCAACGCAACAGCTTGGCTGACCAGCAGAACAGTGCCATGACCATTCCCGTTGGAAAAATCATCCTGCGGGTGCACCCGCTGCTGCCGATCATCTGGCTGTTTTCTCTGCTGCTGGGCGGCGCTTCCCTTCTGCCCATGCTGGCAGCATTAACGCTGCATGAATGTGGACATATTGGGATGGCCTATTTGCTTCGGATGCCCGTGGAGGAAATTGAAATCACGCCTTTTGGCGGGGTCATGAAAATCCGAGGAATAGAAGATGCTCCTCCTTTATCCGTCTTTTTAATTGCCGCCGGCGGCCCTATTGCCAGCCTCCTTTGCTGCTTAGCCGCACCGGTAATCTGCTCCGTCGTAGGTTTTTCATTTGCGCAGGCCTTTGCCCGCATCGGCTTGTTGATGCTTTTGATCAATCTGCTTCCCGCATTGCCTTTAGATGGTGGACGCATGCTGCGGGCCGTCCTGACCCATTTTCTCCCCTACGCGGCGGCTACACGCTGGCTGATCCGGGTGGGCTATTTTGGGGGCGCGTGCCTGTGCGGCCTATCGCTGTTCTTTGCTTTTCAAGGGCACCTCGTGTTTGCGCCCGTGTTTGCCGGGCTGTACCTGATGTACGCAGCCACAGTCGAAAAACGCCAGGGAAGCAGCCGATATGTGACAGCCCTGATCGCCCGGCGTCAAAAAATTGAACAGGGAATCCTTTTACCTGTCGAATTGATTGCCGCCGGAGAGGATACGCCTTTATATCGCCTTCTTCCTGTTTTGAGCAGCAGGAAATACCACCAAATATATGTTCTATCTCCGGACGGCATGGACTGCGCCGGTGTTATCAATGATCAAAAATTTTGTGAATCCTTATTGCAGGATCCTCATCAGCCCTTAAAAAACTGCATCAAAAAAACGGCTGGCGCCTAAACGCTCAGCCGTTTTCGTTTTCTCATCAAGGAGCGGCATAATCAATAATAATGAAATTGCTGAACTTGGCAGCGCCGATGTCCTCATGTTTCAGACTGACCAGCCCCGGCTGAATTAAATTCACCTTGTTGCCCTGATTATAACCGGCATAAGTGGTTCGGCACAGCGGATCCAGAATGTACACTTGCTCGTCATCTGCGTTAGCCAGAAAAATATAATGCCCTTGATTGGTGAACGCGCCGCCCCGGCCCGCCAGGCCCACCACGGCTTTGCCTGCCCGGATGGCCTTTCGGGCGCTGGCATAATCGTTTGCGAATTCCATGGTCAAACCATAGATTTTGATCAGATCTTTGATATAGCCCGTGCCCGTGCCCGCAGCGATCCCCCTGCTGGAATTACCGGAAGCGTTGTTCCCCGTAGCATAGTCTCCAAAAACCAGCGGCAGGAAACGCACGTAATCCCGTTGAGAAGTGAGCACATAGCGGGTATGGCTATGGTTGCACCGAGCCTTGTTCACTGAGCAGGAGCACAGGGAGTATTCCCGCCGCGCCTGAACGCTGATCAAAGAAAGCTTTTCCTCCGGCACCAGGGACGCTACCGCCATGGCCAACGCCGTTGGGCTGCACCCGGAATCCCGAAAAGGACGGCGGGTATTGGTATCCTCCCGCTCATAGGTGATGCTACCCCACAGAGAGTCATTTTGGGCATAGTAGCGCATGGAACCTTTTCCGGGTACATCGATCAATCCGGAGGAGCCCTCCGGTTTGGAGAAAAAAGCTTCCATATCCGTCATGCCGTCTGCAAAAGAAACATGCGCATATCCCAGCGTCAACACCAATACACAGAGCATCAGTGTAAATAATCTGAGAAAATTGCGCATGTTTCTTTCCTATTCCCGTCCAATGGACGAACGTGAAATTATTCTTCCTCTTCTTCCTCGGGCAATTCGGCGTTATGGTACACTTCGGTCACATCGTCGTTGTCATCCAGCATATCCAGGAGTTTTTGAACCTTGTTCAAAGTATCCGGATCGTCAATGGCAACGGTGTTCTGGGGAATCATCTGCTTATCGGCGGAAATAAAAGCATAACCGGCCTTTTCCAGTTCTTCCCGCACAGCGGAGAAATCATTGGGAGCGGTGTAGATTTCGAACACATCTTCTTCCGCCTTCATGTCCTCGGCGCCAGCGTCCAAGGCGGTCATCATCATTTCATCTTCGTCCATGCCGGGTTCCCGCTCAATCACAATGACGCCCTTGTTGTCAAACATATAACTCACGCTGCCGGGCGTGCCCAGAGAACCGCCGTTCTTGTCGAAAATATGGCGCACATCGCTGGAGGTGCGGTTACGATTATCGGTCACGATCTGGCAGATGATGGCCACGCCGCCGGGCGCATAGCCTTCATAGGTCATTTCTTCATAGGTCGCGCCCGTGCCTTCACCGGCAGCCTTCTTGATGCTGCGCTGGATATTATCGTTGGGCATATTGTTGGCCTTGGCTTTGGCAATGATATCCTTCAATTTGCTGTTAGATTCAGGGTTAGCGCCGCCCTCACGCACGGCAATGGCGATTTCACGGCCGATCTTGGTAAAAATCTTACCACGGGCAGCGTCGGTCTTGCCCTTTTTCGCCTGAATATTGTGCCATTTGGAATGTCCGGACATACAAAATCCCTCCCATTAGGAATGATAACAATATATTGAACGGTTTATTATAACATAGATTCCTGTATCCGTCAATTCTTCATTTCTTTTCATGCGCTGTTTTTTCGTTTTTCAGCAAAATAACGTTTTTCTATTGAATTCCTTCCCCTTCTTTTGTTATAATGAAAAAAATCACAATCTCACGCAAAGGAGGATCTCCATGAGCAGATTTTCCATCGGCATTATTTTGGATTCCTTCCGTCTGCCCCTTCTGGAGGCGCTGGATGCGACGGCCAAACTGGGCGCTCAAGGCATCCAGGTGTATGCGACTTCAGGAGAAATGGCCCCCGAGAACCTGGTGGATCAAAAAAGAAAAGATTTCCTTCGTCAAGTCAAGGATCGTGGCCTGGTCATTTCCGCCTTGTGCGGCGATCTGGGCCGGGGATTTGGGAATGCAGAATTAAACCCCGAGTTGATTGAACGCTCCAAGCGGATTCTGGATTTAGCCAAAGAGCTGGAAACAGATATCGTAACTACCCACATCGGCGTGGTGCCTTCAACAAAGAATCATCCACGCTACGCCGTCATGCAGGACGCCTGCGGCGAATTGGCCACCTATGCCGACAGCTTACACGCCCATTTTGCCATTGAAACGGGGCCGGAAACTTCAGCCACGCTCCGCGCTTTTCTGGATGGTCTCCATTCCACTGGCGTAGCGGTGAACCTGGACCCAGCCAACCTGGTCATGGTCACTGGGGATGACCCGGTGCAGGCAGTGCGCAACCTGGCCCCTTACATCGTGCACACCCACGCCAAAGACGGCGTGATGCTCTGCCGCACCGACCCGGAAATCATTTATGGCATCACCAATGGAGATAACCGCGCTGAAAATGGTCCTGCTTACGCTGAAATGCCCCTGGGCCAAGGACACGTGCCCTTTGGGCCGTATCTGGACGCTTTGGAATCCATCGGCTATCACGGCTTTTTGACCATTGAACGGGAAGTGGGCGAAAACCCGGCTGCGGATATTGAACTGGCCGTCAATTTCCTAAAAGAAAGGATTTGAGCAATATGAGTGAAAAAATCAAGGTGGCTGTCATCGGATGCGGCGGCATTTCCCAATTTCATTTGGACGCGTATCAAGCGAATCCACGGGTAGAAATTTACGCCCTGTGCGACATTGACGAAAAACAGGTAAACAAACGAGGCGCTGAATACAGCGTACCGCCTTGCAGGCGGTATCTGGACTGCGAAACAATGCTAAAGGATCTGCCGGAAATCGACGCCGTATCCGTCTGCACCTGGAACAGTGCTCACGCCCCCTGCACCATCGCCGCCCTAAAGGCCGGGAAACATGTACTATGCGAAAAGCCCATGGCGCTTAACGCAAAGGAAGCCCAAAGCATGATCGATGCTGCCAAAGAAAGCGGCAAGCTGCTGATGATCGGCTTTGTCCGCCGGTTCGGAAACGATTGCGCCATCATGCAGGACCTGATCGACGACGGTCAGTTCGGCGAAATTTATTACGCCAAGGCCACCTATCTGCGCCGCAACGGCAATCCTGGCGGCTGGTTTGGCGATCAATCCCGTTCCGGCGGCGGCCCGCTGATCGACCTGGGCGTGCATGTGATCGATCTGACCCGCTACCTGATGGGTAACCATCGGCCTGTATCGGTCTACGGCGCCACGTTCCAGAAGCTGTTCAACCGGCCGGATATCAAATTGGCCGACGGATATAAATCCGTATCCGCCACCGATCATGATATCTGCGATGTGGAAGACGCCGTCACTGCGCTCATCCGCTTTGACAATGGCAGTGTTGTTTCCGTAGAAGCCAGCTTTACTTTGAACCTGGAAAAGGACAAGGGCGATATTGAGTTCTTTGGCACCAAAGCCGGTGCCAAAATGGACCCCGAACTGCACATTTATTCCACCATGAATGGCTACATGACCAATATAAACCTAGCTGCCAAATCAGCCCTCAGCTTCGATGGCCTGTTCGCCAATGAAATCAATCATTTTGTAGACTGCGTGATCGACGGCATCCCCTGCAAAAACCCCGCGGAGGACGGACTTACACTGATGCGCATTCTGGATGGTATTTACGAATCCGCTCGGACCGGGCATGAAGTAATCCTATAATTCATACTATTTGACGTCTAAAAGATTGACATTCTATTTGTCAAGGGTGAAAATCAGCTTTCGCAAAATATTAATAGGATTCACCAGGAATGAAGGTGTATCTTGGATCCCCTTTGACGGAAATGGAAGCTGCGTTTACGCCGCTGTTGCGCCCGCTCCCCTAGTTCAGCCGTGCCTAGGAGCGTTGGCCGGAAATCAGTTCGTATTCCCCGCTGACGTGGGCAAATAACGTCATGCGATAATTTCCCAGCAGGAACCAGGGGGCCTCCGGCAATTTCACGGGTTTGCCGTTTTTTAATGCGGCCTGATAAGGCAAATGTCCTGTATATTCAAAGCATGGCAGACCTGCCGAATCCTTCCTCCAGACGCCCAGCTGATTCATATTGCTTCCCTCTTGATTCTTTCAATTTCCTGCGCAGCCTGCTGCTGATTTTGAAAAACGATCCCATGCAGCCCCACCGATATGGCGGCTTCCACATTGGCAGTGGAATCATCCAGGAATACGCTTTCTTCTGCCCGGAGCTGGTAGCGATCCAGCAGCAGGCGATAAATTTTGGGATTCGGCTTGATCAGTTTTTCCTCCCAGGAGAGGATCCGCCCATCCACCAGATCAAGAAACGCCAATTCTTTCCAGCAGTCGCTGACGATTTTATCGGACAGGTTGGACAGGCAATATACCTTCAGTCCTTCCGCCTGCAAAGATCGAATCCAGCTTTCAGCGTAAGGATAGGCCACGATGAAATCAGCAGCGTCCTGAAATACGGTGCGCAGGATTTCTTCATCCTGAGGATCGTTTTCGACAAAAGCGTCCAAAATCCTTTCAAAAGGCCATACGCCCCGGTCCAGTTCCCGCCAGGCAGGGCTGAAAAAGGTGGCGTTGGCCACCCGATTCGCTGTTTCCCTGTCCAGGCCCTTCCGCTGGAAGAAAGCCTGATAATTGGATTTCACCAGCACGTCGCCAATGTCCAGAATGATGTTTTTGATCATTGCGTTTCCTCTCTATCCGCCGATGGTGACGATCAGGCCCAGTTTTCTTCCCATATCCGCATAAGACTGGAGCGCTTCCGGAGAAAGGCTTTTTTTCTCAGAAAAGGGATACTCCTGGCCCAGCTGGGCGTACTTGGTCATGCCCAGGGTGTGGTAAGGCAGCAGATCCACCCGAGAAATGCCCAGGCACAGCGCCACATCCAGAATGGCCCGGATTTCCTTCTCCGTATGATTGAGCGTTGGAATCACCGGCACCCGGACGACGAGCTTCTGCGCGTCATACTTTGCGATGATTTTCAGGTTTTTCAGCACCACATCCAGGCTTCCGCCAGTGAATCGCCGGAATTTTTCAGCGTCCGCCGTTTTCACGTCGAACAGGAATCGTTCCGTCCAGGGCAGCGCTTTTTCGATGGCTTCGGCGGGCACATGACCACAGGTTTCAAAATCTACCGGAATTTGATGGTCTTTACAATCCTGCAAAAGCGGCAGCAGCTCCTCGATATGCAGCAGCGCTTCTCCGCCGGAAAGCGTCAGCCCCCCATTGGTTTGCCTGTAATAATCCGCGTCCCGAACGACGAGCGCAAATATTTCATCGACTGTCATCCATTGGCCGCTGATTTTCAGCGCCGCCTGTGGGCAGGCTGCTGCACAGGCACCGCAGCGGACGCAGCTGCCACGGTCGAGTTGCGCATGGCCATCCTCCAAAGAAACAGCGTGCTGCGGGCAGCACTGTACGCACGTCCCGCAGCCAACGCATTTCTTTTGGAGAAACATTAATTTTTTGCCGATTACCTGGGATTCCGGGTTGGCGCACCAGGGGCACTTTAGGGGGCAGCCTTGAAGAAAAACGGCCGTGCGGATGCCCTCGCCGTCATGGATGGCGAAGCGCTCGATGTTAAATACCGGCAGCTTTCCCGTCATGCGAAGCACCTTTCCTCGTCATACAAACTGCGGCTAAGCAATTCTTCCTGCACCGTCCTGTCCAGGTTGACGAATACCGCGGAATACCCTGCCACCCGGACGATGAGATCGGGATATTTTTCCGGGTGGATCATGGCGTCCTCCAATTGGCCTTTATCCACCACGGTCACCATCAGGTGGCAGCCGCCCTTGGCGAAATAGACCTTGAAGAGCTGCTCGATCAGGGCTTTGTTGCCATTGAACATGGAACGGGAGAACTTGATGTTCTGCACGGAACCGGCGTGATATTTGGCGTCGAATGTGGACAGGGAATTGAGCAGCGCCGTTGGGCCGCCCTTGTCCGCGCCGCCCTGGGGATTGTTGGCGGGGTTCATGTACATCCCGCTGAGTCGTCCGTCCGGGGAGGCGGAGGTGCGCAGGCCCCATTCGGTGTTCAGGGAATTGTTGCTGATCACGATCAGGAAATACTGCATCCCGATGGCGATGCCCCGATCCCGGATGCCCTTGGATACAAATTCGTACAGATCATTGGCCATGCCGTCCGCCGTATCCAGGTCGTTGCCGTACTTGTCGCAGTTCAGGCAGTCCCGCCGGATGGCTTCGTAGCCCACAAAATTGTGCAGGATGGCTTCTTCCAGCTGGGGCAGTGTGTACTTTTTCCGGTCGAACACCAAATCCTTGACGGCCCACAGGGAATCAGAGGCGTTGATGTTGCCGTAGGTTTCGCAGGTGCCGCCCAGATACCGAACGCCCCCATCCAGAAGCGCACGGCCCCGCTCGATGCAGTCGTCCATCAGGATGGAGTTGAACAGGAAGCTGACATGCTCGTTCATGACGCCGTAGGAGCGGTACTGGGCCTGGGCGGACAAGTCCATATAATAATCCAGTAATTCCTTATAGCCCGCGTAGAATTCCTCGAAGGAAGAAATCTCCGCCATGTTCCGGGGCCGGATCGGCCCCAGCTTATTTTGCCCGTCCATGGGGTCGATGCCGTTGTTCATGTAAATATTCAGGATTTTCAGCAGATTGATGCAGATATTAGGCGTGCCGGTGCTTTGGCCCCACAGCACGAATTCCGTGCAGCCAAAGGGCACGTACCGCTGGGCGGTTTCCTCATCCACCCGCATCCCGTATGCCACCGCCGGCACATTCACTTCGTCGTTATAGAGCGTGGGATAGGTGGCCCCCACGCCCAGGGCGTCCAGCGCTTCTTTCCAAGTCTGTTCATCGATATCATTGGTCAAGCGCAGGGTGAATTGAGGTTCCACATAGCGGCAGTCCTTGCACACCTTCATGGCGATATGCAGGAAACGATCTGCTTCCTGGGGATGCTTCCGGCCTTTGCCGCCCACAATGACCCGGCCGTTGACCGTGGTGCGGCGGTTTTCGATCATGGTCCACAGGGACTTGATATACCGGTAGGCTTCCTCCTCCGTAAGCCTGCCGCTGTCCAGATCGCGGCACAGATAGGGCCCCAGGAAATCGTCCAGCCGACCATAATTGATCACGCCAGCCAGCAGCGCGTAGAGCCACAGAAGCTGCAGGGCTTCATGGAAGGTGCGAGGCGTCTCGGTGCGGATGTGTGCAAGGCCATCCGCCATGCGCTGGAGCTCCGCCCGGCGCTGGGTATTGCTTTCCGGCAGCGCTGCCATCTGGCTGAGTGCCTTTTCCCGCAGGGCATCGGCGCTTTGGGTCACGATGTCCAGGCAAGCAAGGGACGCCTGATAAAATTCATTGTCGGGCTGGCCTTGCAGCTTCTTTTCGATCATGGCCCGCAGCCCAGATATGCCGTTCTCCAGGAGCTTGGGATAATCCAGCATCATCCCGGATAGGCGGGCCGTGGCAATCAGGGGGTATTCGGTATCGATAAAGCGCCCGATGGTGGTGTCCGTCAGCACTTCCCGGCAATAGAGGGTTTTCAGGTCATGATCCAGCCAGTATTGATACAGCGTCTCCACCCGATCCGCATATTCCTGACTCAAGGCGGCGATTTCCTTCTGAAAAGCCCGCAGCTTATTGAACACGCAGTAGTGGCCCACGCCGCCCACAGACGTGACCGTGCCGAACCCAATAGGCAGGAAATCCAGCCGCCCGGCAATCAGATCCTGGTCCTCGATGGAGCGGAACAGGGCAGGGAAAATGACCTGTAAGCATTCCACCTCCCGGCGGGCATTGGAAGAACCGGTATACTGCCGATGAACAGCCGTATAGCGCTCCATGATTTCCAACTGCTCAAGCAACGGTTTTTCACAGGGGATTTTTTTGCTGACTTCTACGTTCTGCGCGCCTTCCACATCAAATTTCGCCATGATGCTCCTCTTTTCAACAACTATAGGAAATGCTGGGGGAAACCGTTCTTTGGAGGCCAAAGAACGGTTTCCCCCAGACCCCTTTCCAAGAAAGCCATAGGGGGGACTTTAACAATTCCAAGAATCTTTCGTTGACGAGTGGCTTAATGCTTGCTCCGTTCAGCGTCCCGCCAGTTATCCTGCAAGCCGCCCATCAGATCCACAAATCGCTTAGCGATCAGGTGGGGACGGGTGATGGCGCTGCCCACCACCACAGCATCGGCCCCCAGGTATAGGCACTTGATGGCGTCCTCCGGGGTGTAAATGTGGCCCTCCATGATGATGAAGGCTTTGTCCCCCAAGTCCCGGCACATCCGGGCGAACTCCCGCAAATTGGGCTCCTCAATGTGCTTGGTGGCTTCGGTATAGCCGTACAGGGTTGGGCCAACGACGTCCGCACCCATCTTCACCGCCCGCTTGGCTTCATCATAAGTGGAAACGTCGGCAAAAATCAGGGCATCGGGGATCTCCTTTTGCACGATGGGCAAAAGCTCCCAGGCGGGCCGACCCTCGTGGGTGATCTGATCGGTGCAATCCAGGGCGATGATGTCCGCCCCCGCTTCCCACACCTGCTTTGCGGCGTCCAGGGTGGGGGTGATAAACACGTCGGTATCCTCGTGCCAGATCTTATACAGGCCGATCAGGGGCAGATCCACCTGCTCCTTGATCATTTTGATCTGATCCGGGGAATTGGCCCGGATACCGGCTGCGCCTGCCCACTGGGCAGCCTTGGCCATTTTCAATACAAAATCCATGGAATATACCGGATCGTCGGGCTGCACCTGGCAGGAAACGATCAGGCCTCCCTTCAATTTTTCCAACAGCGCTTTATTCTTCATCTGTCCTTGCCTCCAATTCTTATTTTTCCCGTCTGTCAATTCCGTACTTTTCCAGCACAGCCGCCCCGATGATCCCCGCATCGTTTCCCGCCTGGGCCAATCGCATCTCTGGAATACCGATTTCCTGGGCAGCAAAGGTGGATTCCTGCACCTTTTTCCTGAGTGGATTCAGCAGCAGATCGCTCGCCTTGGCCACGCCGCCCCCCAGGATCACCGCCTCCGGGCGGAAAATGGCGATGAAATTGCCGATGGCGGCTGCAAGCTGGGAAAGATACAGATCCCAGATTTCCACAGCGGTCTGGTCGCCCAGCTGAACGGCCTCCGTTACCATTTGCGCTTCCAGCTTTCGGATGTCGTGATGGCATAGATCCCACAAAAGCGTTCCATCCGTCAGCATTTCCTTGGCCGTTTCTTTGAGCCCCCGGGCGGAGCAATAGCCGTCGATGCAGCCCATTTGCCCGCAGGTGCATTTTCGTCCCCGGAAAAACAGCTTGGTGTGGCCCAATTCCGCGCCCAGCCCGTCCGCGCCGCTGTAGATGCGTCCGTTCAGGATGATCCCGCCGCCAACGCCTGTTCCCAGCGTCAGCATGACCACGTTTTGAAAATCCTTCGCCGCGCCGGCCACCGTTTCTCCCAGCACGGCGCAGTTGGCGTCGTTTTCGATATATATGGGCAAAGCGATGAGAGGCTCCAAATACCGGTAAATCGGCACGTTCCGCCAGCCGAAGCAGTTGGCGTGCACCAATAATCCGGTTCGGGGATTCACATAACTTGGCATCCCGATCCCCCAGGAAGCCATATCCCGGAGGGTGAGCCCGGCATTTTCCACCGCCATCAGGGATACCTTCGCCATATCAGCGGTGATCTCGTCGATGCTTCGTCCCGCCCCCGCAGGCAGCGCGGCATGGCTGATCACCCGGCCTTCTTCATCCACCACTCCCGCAGACAAATTGGTGCCGCCCACATCCAGGCCGATGTCGTAGCGCATGGTGACATTCTCCTTGCTCATTTCTTCATTCGCGTCCGCACGTCAAAGGCCACTGCAATCACGAAGATGATGCCCTTTACCACGTACTGCATGGAAATATCAACGCCCATCAGGTTCATGCCGTTGGTCAAAGACATAATGATCAGTGCGCCGATGATGGTGTTCGTCACCTTGCCCACACCGCCGCTGACAGCCGTGCCGCCAATGTAAGCGGAGGCAATGGCATCCATTTCAAAGCCCAGGCCGGCGGTCATGGTAGCGGATTGCAAACGGGACGTGTACAGGATACCTGCCAGCGCCGCCAGCACGCCCATGGAGCAGAAGGAAAACAGCGTGACGCCTTCTACGTTGATGCCGGACAGCTCCGCCGCCTGGTCGTTGCCGCCGATACCGTAGATGCTGCGGCCCAGCCTCGTCTTTTTCAGCACGTAGTTGTAGATCAGCAGCACCACAGCCACGATCACCGCCGTCCAGGGAATGCCGCTGTAATTGGCCAGGGTGTAGATCACCAGCATGATCAGGGCGGAAATGGCGACCAGGATAAAGATGAAGATGGGCAGAGACACCACTTCAAAGTTATACTTTTGCTTGTTCTTTCGGGCCTTGATCTGGGAAAACAGGAAAGCGGCCACGATGATTGCGCCGATGATCAAGGTCAGGATATGGGTGCGTCCGCCTACGCCGGGAATATCCGGAATGAAGCCATTGGACAGCAGGTTGAACCCCTCGCTGCGCACGATGATGGTGCCCGTTTTCTGCAAAGACAAGTTCAGCAGCCCGCGGAAGATGAACATCCCGGCCAATGTTGTCACGAAAGCGGGCACGCCCAAGCGGGTGATGAGCACGCCCTGGTACAGCCCGATCAGCAGGCCCATCACCAGCACGCACAGGATCGCCACCCATTCGTTGAAGCCATACTGGGTCATCAGGATGGCCGCCACAGCGCCGCTGAAGCCAGCCACATAGCCAACGGACAAGTCGATATGCTTGATGATCAGGATCACCGTCATGCCGATAGCCAGCACAGCCACGTAGCCAGACTGATTGATCAGGTTGGTAATATTGCGGGCGCTGAGAAAGCCGCCGTTGGTTTGCGAGGAGAAAAACAGCATGATCACGGCCAGGGCAATATACATCATATAGTCCCGGATGTTTTTACGGGTCAGCTGTACGATTTCTGACAGAATCCCATTTTCCTTTTTCATTGGATGTTCTCCTCCTATCTTGTTCCGACAGCCAGCCGCATGACCTTTTCCGCGTCGGCTTCTTCAGTGAGCAGTTCGCCGCAGATGCGGCCTTCGGACATGATATACAGCCGGTCGCTCATGCCCAGCACCTCCGGCAGTTCGGAAGAAATCATGATGATGCTCATGCCTTCCTCCACCAGCTGGTTCATCAACGTGTAGATTTCATACTTTGCGCCAACGTCGATACCGCGGGTGGGTTCATCCAGGATCAGCACCCGGGGCTTGGCAAAAAGGCTCTTGGCAATGGATACCTTTTGCTGGTTGCCGCCGCTCAGATCACCTACCCGCTTTTCAACGGACGTGGCCTTTATGTTCAGCTTTTCCTTATATTCGTTCGCCGCTACCACTTCCGCGTTTTCGTCGATGCTCAGCCCCTTGGTCAGGGCTTTGAGGTTCGCCAAAGTCGTATTGTATTTAATGTCCTGGATCAGGATCAGGCCGTTGCCTTTCCTGTCCTCAGACACATAAACCAGCCCGGCGTTGATTGCGTCTTTGGGTTTGGAGAAATGCGTCTTTTTTCCATCCATATATATTTCGCCGGAACGGATGGGATAATGGGTGGGATTGCCAAAGACTGACATGGCCAATTCCGTCCGTCCCGCGCCCATCAGCCCCTGCAGGCCCACGATTTCGCCCCGGCGCACGTTGATGCTGACGTCAGACAGCAGATCCCGGTCCTTGTCTGGGTCCTTCACCGTCCAGTTTTTGATCTCGAAGCACACTTCTCCAAATTCATGCTTGGGCCGTTTGGGATAAATATCTTCTATTTCCCGGCCCACCATGTATTTGATAATTTCCGATTCCTGGATCTGCCGCTCCGTGGCATCCAGGGAGCAGATGGTCTTGCCGTCCCGCAGCACGGTGATGGTGTCCGCGATGGCGATGATTTCCTTGAGCTTGTGGGAAATCATGATGCACGTGACGCCCTGATTTTTAAGCTCCCTAATCAGCCGGAGCAGCCGTTCGCTGTCATCCTCGTTCAGGGAAGCGGTGGGTTCATCCAGGATCAGCAGCTCCACATTCTTGCTCAGCGCCTTGGCGATCTCCACCAGCTGCTGGTTGCCTACGCCCAGCTTTTTCACCGGCAGGGAAGGATCGACGTGGAGCCCCACCTTCTCCAGCATTTTACCGGCCTGAATGATGGTTTCATTCCAGTCGATGGCATGGCCCTTGACGATTTCATGGCCAAAGTAAATGTTTTCGTAAATACTCAGTTCAGGGATCAGCGCCAATTCCTGATAGATGATGGCGATGCCCTTCTTTTCGCTGTCCGCGATCCGGCGGAACTGCTGCTTTTCGCCCTTGTAAATGATGTCTCCGGTGTAGGTGCCATAGCGGTGCACACCGGACAATACCTTCATCAGCGTTGATTTTCCCGCGCCGTTTTCACCCACCAGACAGTGGATTTCACCACGACGCACCTTGAAATTGATGTCGTCCAATGCCCGGACACCAGGGAATTCCTTGGTGATGCCCTGCATCTCCAGAATATAGTCTTCCATCAAAGCACCTCGCTTTACTGCCTTATGGGAAAAGGGAGGCTGCGTGCGCAGCCTCCCCTGATCGTTGTTCTTATTCCAAACCGGTGAACTGGGAAGCCTCGTAGTAGCCGGATTCGATGATGTCGGCCTTCACGCTGTCCTGGGTCACGGAGATGACCTGCAGCTGGTTCATGGGGATCTCGGCGGCATTGTTGTTGTAGATGGCGTTGGTGGTGACTTCAGCACCGTCCAGGATTTCTTTGGCCATGGCAACGGCAGCGTCTGTCAGATAGCGGGTATCCTTGAGAACGGTCATGCTCTGCTTGCCTTCAATGATGTACTGGATGGAAGCGACTTCGGCATCCTGGCCGGTGATGAAGTATTTTTCCACGTCACGGTCGGTAGCAAACACGTCGGCAGCGGCGCGGGCGGTGCCATCGTTGGGAGCCAGAATGTACACAGTGCCCTTATCGGAAGCAGGGGCCACGGTCAGGTCGGCTTCAGCCTTGGACTTCTGCACATTGAAATCCCAGTTGTTGGTGATTTCACCCAGGATGGCAGCCAGTTCTTCACGGGTCAATTCGGGCTTATCCTGCACAGCGATAGCAGCCTTGGAGTTGATGATGCGGAAGGTGCCGTCGGCAATCTTGGGCTGCAGCACTTTCCAGGCGCCGTTGAAGAAGATGAAAGCATTTTCATCGGTCATAGCGCCAGCGTACAGGTACAGGGGGTTGCCGGTGCCTTCGGCCTGGTCGATCAGGTACTGGCCCTGGGCCACGCCGACGGATTCAGAGTCAAAGCCCACCACATAGTCAATGGCGGTGGTATCGTTGATCAGGCGGTCATAGCTGATCACGGTCACGCCTTCCTGATGGGCGTATTCAACAGTGGACTGCACGGCAGTGGCGTCATGGGGGCAGATGATGAGCACTTTCATGCCCTTGGAAACCAGGGTTTCCACATTGCTCTTTTCAGTGGCCACGTTGCCCTGGCTGAACAGCACCTGATAGGTGAAGCCGGCCTGATCCAAAATGGTGCTGAACCGAGTTTCGTCCTGAATCCAGCGGGGTTCATCCTTGGTGGGCAGCACGATGCCGACCTGGATACTGTCATCGGCCAGCGCGGTTGCCAGGCCCATGCTCATGATGAAGGAGAGAACCAGTACCAATGCCAACAGTTTTTTCATGAGAACACACTCCTTTTCGTATTTGCGGTCTTATCGAACCGCTTGATGGTTGCATTATATGGGCGAAAAGGAGTATGATCAATACTTGAAAACGCTCAATTATTTATTCAAAATGACATTTCGTTTGCAGTTTATCAGGAGGATTATAGAGTTTATCCAAAGTATCCTTTTTTGAAAATTTTTATTGTGCTATTCGGGAAAAATATTGACAATTAAGAAAAACTTTGATTGAATAATAGCAGGAATGTACACAGGCCCTGACATATGAAAGATCGCATTGATCCCTTATAAGACGACAACAGGAGGCAGACATGATCTGGAAAGAAACGGGTGTTGAAAAGGGTTCCTATATGAGTTATTTCAATGCGTCGGAAATCTTCCGTCACTACTATGTATATATGGTCAGCTGCGGTTATTTCCTGTGCAATCAAGCGTACAGCATCAAAAAGGCCGGAATCCGCCATCCCATTTTCTTTTTCATCATCGACGGAGAATTGACGTTTGATTACGAGGGGGAACACTTCATTGCCGGAAAAAACGACATTGTGCTGCTAAATGGATATAAGCCGCATCATTATTACTGCGAGCAAAAATGCGAATTCCTGTTTTTCCATTTTGATGGAAAGGACGTCCCAGACTTGATCGACGAACTGATCTCCTCCAACCACAGTGCGTGCTTTCATTTAAGCAACGCGCAGGAAATTTATTCAAATATCAATGAACCCATCACCAAACTATGCCATCAGGAGCGCGCTTCTGACGCTTTTCTCTCTTCCATTGTTTATTCAACATTATGTATGATCCCGAATACAGGGAGCGATTCCAATCTTTTCATTCCATCTCATGTGAACGTAACCGCCGACATGGTTTCCTATCGAATCATCGAATATATCGACCATCATATCGGAAAACAGTTTTCCGTACAGGAATTGGCAGACTATGCAGGATTAAGCCGCCATTACTTCATGCGGCTCTTCAAAAAAGAAACCGGCTATACACCGCAGGAGTACGTTTCCGTTGCCAAAATCAATTATGCCAAGCTGATGCTGCGCACGACCGTTTTGACCATATCGGAAATTTCGGATTATTTGGGATACAGCAGTTCAGCCAGCTTCATCAATGCTTTCCGCCTGCGCCGCGGCATATCGCCCAATCAGTACAGAAAAATGTATGCCGGCAAAAAATAATTTCGGAACAATCCTTTCCTCTACGATGAAAAACCACTGTTTTATAAAAAAAGTCACGTGAAACACAAGCATATTGAGCATCATATATAATCCCCAGCAGATCGGATAAGAAACATAAATCGCCTCAATCGTTCCTTTATGCGCGGCATAAGTATGACTGCCGTACAAGCAATCATTAAAGCCTTTTTTATGTTTCCAACATCTTTCTGGTTTTGAAGAAATATACGACCATCAGGAAGGCCGTCATGATGACCCAGGTGATGGGCTCGGTGATGCAGGTGCCAACGAAGCCGAAAGCAGGGATCAGCCACAGGGCAGACAGAGCCTTCATGCACAGCTCGATCACACTGGAAATGACGGGAGCGATCTTCTGGCCCATGCTCTGCATGGAGACCCGCATGGCCAGCAGAACACCCAGCACCGGGAAAAAGGGAAAATGGATACGCAGGCTCAGAACAGCGTTATCCAGGATGTCCACATTCTGCGTGCCGGTGGTGAATTGAATGATGGCCCGGCCAAACAGGTAAACGATCAGACAAGCGAACAAGCCCCAGGCAACCTCCACAGCCATCACCTTTCGCAGCGTCTCCCGGATGCGGCGCTTTTTCTGCGCGCCCCAGTTCTGGGCCACGAAGGTGCCGGAAGCGTCCATAATGGTGGACAGGGGCTGCATCAGAATATTGATGATGCGCCGGGCGGCGGTGTGAGCAGCGATGATGGCTTCGCCCAGCGCGTTGGTAGCCCCCTGGAACATCACGGAGCCCAGGGAAATCACGCTGTACATAAAAGCCATGGCGCTGCCTGTGGAAAGCAATTCTTTGGTCAGCTTCTTTTCCAGCCGGAAATCCTCCCGCTTTGGCATCATCTCCCGATACGTTCTGTACACATAGATTCCCGTCAGGATACCGGACACCGCCTGGGAAACGATGGTTGCCAGGGCAGCCCCGCCAACGCCCATACGGAACACGGCAACAAAAAGCAGGTCCAGCGCAATATTGAGGAGGCTGGAAAAGATTAGAAAGTACAGGGGCGTTTTGCTGTTGCCAAAGGCCCGCAGGATGCCCGCGAACATATTGTAGCAAATGGTCGCCAGCATCCCGGCAAAGATCACCGCCATGTAGCTGTACGCCTGATCAAAAATGCTGTCGGGGGTATTCATCAGCCGCATCAGGGGCGATAAGAACAGCAGCGCCAGCACCGTCAGCACAGCCGTAATCACGCCGTCCAGCACCATCATGCTGCCGATGGCCTTCTTTAGCTTTCCCTGATTGTGGGCCCCGAACGCCTGAGTCACCACCAGGGAAAATCCGCTGTTCACTCCCCAAGCCAGGTCAATCACCAGCCCATAGAGGGAGGACGTAGACCCGATGGCGGCAATGGCCTGATCCCCCAGGCAATACCCCGCCACCATGGTATCCACCATGGAATACACTTGCTGAAAGATATTGCCGATAAACAGCGGGACAGCGAATGTCAAGATCATTTTCACTGCGTTGCCCTGGGTCATATCCAATACCGCCGCTTTCCTGTCCGACATGATTTCCCGTCTCCCTCCAGTTCTTCTTACGGTGCTATCATATCGTTTTCATGTAGAAAAAGCAGTAATTAATTTTAATTATTTCTGTGGTAAATCTTAATGTCAAATGCAAAAAATCAACCGTTCTTGCGAAACGGTTGATCTTAAAGCATGATCAACTTATGAGATCATTCTTCAACGTCGTTTTCGATCTCCTTGATGATCTTTGCGGGCACGCCGCCCACCACGCAGTTATCCGGCACGTCCTTGGTAACCACCGCTCCGGCAGCCACCACCACATTATTGCCGATGGTGACGCCAGGCAGAATGGTGCAGTTCGCCCCAATCCACACGTCGTTGCCGATGGTAACGGGCTTGGCAATGCCCAAATGATTGCGCCGCCCCTTGGGAGACAGGGGATGATTGACGGTGATGATGCAGGTGCCGGGGCCGATCATGCAGTCATTCCCGATATGTACCGGCGCGATATCCAGGATGGTCACGTTGTAATTTGCCAGAAAACGTTCTCCAACATGGATATTCAGCCCATAATCGCAGTTGAAGCCGGGGCCTGTCCAGGGGTCATCCCCGCAGGAGCCGAACAGCCGTTTCAGCTGCGCGGCGATGGCATCCTCGTCCTGGGGATCAATGGCGTTCAGCTTTGCCGTTTCCACCATGGCGTGCTGCTTCCGGGCGTTCACTTCTTTATCCCAAAAGGAATACTCCAGTCCGGCTTCCAGCTTTTCCAGTTCGGTCATCTTACATTTTCCTTTCGATTTACAGCAAATCCATCTTGCTCCACAGGATGTTTCCTTTTTCGTCCAGGTATTCTTCGTCCACATGGACGGCTTCCACCTTGCCGATGAACAGCTCATGAGAGCCGGGCTGGGTGCTTTCCACTACGCTGCACTCGATGCTGACGGGACAATCGGTCAGGATCGGCGCGTTCACATAGGTTGCGTCTGTCCATTGGAGGTTCAGCGCGGCGAACTTATCTTCATCCCTGCCGGAGCGGGAACCCAGATAATCATATTCCTTCATAAAGTTCTTTTTCGGCAGGTTGATCACGAAGCTGCCGGTTTCCTTTACCATGTGATGGGAGTACCGGGTGGGCACGATGCCCACCATCACCATCACGGGATCCAGGCTAACGTTGGCAGTAAAGCCAACCACCAAAGCATTGTTGCGGCCTTCCTTGTCACGGCAGGAAACGATGGTCTGGGGAACGGGCTGTAAGCACAGCACGGTATTCTTAGCGAGTTTTTTCATGGGTCATCCCTCCTCGATCGGTTGATCTGGTTTACAAATGTATTGTAGGGGATTTGCCGCGAAAACACAGTAGTATATCATAATAATATTTGTGGTAAATCTTCATGTGCTGTGTTATACTGAGGGCGGGAGCGTGATCAGCATGGCATCCATTTTGCAGTTGGCGATCAATAAGTTGGGGATTGAGTTTGAGAGCTTGGATTTATCCTTTCATCAAATACCGGGACGGCCCAAAGGGGACGTGACTTCTTATTTCCCGGGTCTTGACCAGGAGGACGTCATGGTCTGCGTATTCAAGGGCAAGAAAATCCATGAGCCCTTTCACCGCCAGGATTTCTTCTTTATCAATTACGCCTACAAGCAAAGCTACGACGCCCTCAGCGCCCGCTTTGACAACCAGATCACCATTCGGGAAAACGAATGCTATATCAGCCAGCCCTACGGCGGCTATGCCCTGCGGGGGCAAAGCGACACGGACATCACCATCATCGGCGTGCTGATCCGCAAGGAGGCTTTTTTCCGGGAATACCTGCACGTGCTGTCCTCGGATGCCGCGCTGTTCCGCTTTTTCCTGGAGCCCCAGAAGGATCGGTTTTCCGATGAATTCATCCATCTGTCCTTTGACGCCCATCATCCCGTGCGGCGGCTGCTGGAGCTGATGGTGATCGAGTATGCCAACCGCACGGACGATACCCAGTCCATCCTGAAGCCCATGCTGTTGACGCTGCTATTGCACATCACCCGCCGCTACCGCATGGAAAACGCCGTGCTGACGGAAATGACGCTGCCGGAGGAAATCATTCAGTACGTCACCGACCGCATGGAAAAGGTCTCCCTGGCCGACATTGGTAAAGCCTTCTCCTATCATCCCACCTATATTTCCTCTCTGCTCCATAAAGAAACCGGCAAGACCTTCTCTCAAATCCTGCTGGAAAAAAGAATGGAAAGGGCGGCGATCCTGCTTCGGAACACCACCCTCTCCATCGAGGAAATCACCGCCTTGATCGGATACAGCGACCACAGCAATTTCTATAAGGCGTTTAAGGATTATTACGGCATGACGCCCAGGGATTATCTGGCAGAGCAAAAATGGACGAAGAGAAAAAATATTCTGTATTCGTTAAAGGGTTAAATCATTTCCTCGCTTTTTCTCAGGGTCCTTTCGATCCATCTTTCTTGCAATATCAACACAGTATTTCACATTGAGCATCTCATTCAGTTTTTCCCGAAAGAGCTTATACTGCGCAGCCCGCTCTTCTTCTTTCTTTCGGAGTTCAGCTTGTTCCTTTTTCCAGCCGGATATGTCAATCTTCTTCACGCCATGCTTTTCGTTCAAGATGCGCTGGGAGGTATAGTACAGGTCAATATCATTCTGATGGGCAGCCCGGAATTTTTCCCGGCTGCCTTTCCAATGGATGGCGTTCATCTGGTCGATGATTGGCTGGATGCGGCGAATATGCTCGGCAAAGGTGATCATATTGTCAAGTTGCTTGATCCGGGCAGTGTTAGCTTTGGATTGAGCCACAAGATCATCCACGGCAGTGGATAATTCATGGGTCTGTCTCTCCAATTCCTCCACGGTGAAAATCTGGTTTTCCTTCAGGAAATGGAAGGCGTCCACAAACTTTTTCAGATTCCCGATCTTGGCCTTCTGGCATCCAAACGCTCGGCGTGCTCCCATTCGGGGCCCGCCGAGACGGAAAACTTCGTTTTCCTCGTTTTGAGACCATGCCCCGGCGTTCCGCATATCGTGATACTGGATCAGGAGATCGGCAAGATCAGGCTCTTTTGATTTCGCCAGTTCTTCCTTTACAGCGGCGATCCATTCCACTAAGGATTTCAGCTTCTTTTTGATGCTGGCAATTAAGCGATTGGTGGCCTTGATCCAACGGTTCAGGTCTCCTTTCTGCGTGCGGATGCCCCGCTTCTCCATTTGCTGCACCAGCGGGCCTTCATGCACCGTGGGGATTTGTTCAATGCCCTGGGCCTCGTAGCTGCGGTGGTCGATGCGGGTTTCAAGACCCTTTCGCTCAAATTTCGTCCAAAACGTATTCCCGCCTCTGCTTGTTGCCCCAGGTGCCATCAGGATTGAGAGGCCGCATGGTGGTCAGCACATGGAAATGCGGATTGGGGATGCCGTTCTCCTTATCGGGCTCATGGACGACGAGATCAGCGATCATGCCCCTGCTTACAAAATTCTCCTGCACGAAGCACCGTGCCAAGGCGATATTTTCCTCCGTGGACAACTCATTTTGCAGAGCGATGTCGAAGCTATAGGCTAACTGTGCCTTTTTGTTTTTCTCCACCTTCTCCACCGCATTCCACAGGGTTTGCCGGTCGGCGTATTCCGGGGGCGCGTTGGGCGGCAGCAAAATTTCCGCATGCAACACGCCACCCTTCCGGGTGAAGTCGTTGGTTTCGCCGTATGCGTCACATAGGCAATCAGCCAATCACAGGTGTCAATCATCATTCTGTTGGCTTTTACTATGGCGTATCGCCTGGATACTATCTCCAAACCGTCAGGATAAAATGTGTCGTCATATCCCGGCGGCGCTTCTATGGGACGGTCAGCAGGATGATATGGAATTACGAGAAATAAGCGTACATCGGGTGTGACAGTATATTCATGACATCTTACTCATGAGAAAATGAAGGAGATGATCGAACCAAGAAAGGAGAGCAAACCCTATGAAAACCCCTACCATTACTGCCTTGTATGAGCGCCTCAGCCGTGACGACGAATTGCAGGGCGAGTCAAATTCGATCACAAATCAAAAACGGCTGTTGGAGGAATACGCACG
>JAFUFC010000079.1 GCA_017470095.1 Clostridia bacterium
AATTCCGGGTCGTTGGTCATGATTTCCACGGGGTGCACCGCGTCCAGAGCGGCTTTGACGGATGGCTCCTTTGCCTCCAATTGCTGCACGAAAAATTCGCCGGTGGATACGTCGCAGGCGGCCAGGCCCGCCCGCTTGCCGTTCACGCACAAAGAGCACAGGAAATTATTGCGTTTTTCCCCGATCACGGCGGAATCGGTCAGGGTGCCGGCGGTGATGATGCGCACGATGTCCCGCTCCACCAGGCCCTTGGCCAGGGCCGGGTCCTGCATCTGCTCGCCAATGGCCACCCGGTAGCCCTTTTCCACCAGGCGGGACACGTAAGTGTCCACCGCGTGGTAGGGCACGCCGCACATGGGCGCCCGCTCTTCCAGGCCGCAGTCTTTGCCCGTCAGGGTCAATTCCAGCTCCCGGCTGGCGGTCAGGGCGTCCTCAAAGAACATTTCATAAAAATCGCCCACGCGGAAAAAGAGCAGGGTATCCGGGTTCTGCTCCTTTAGGCGCATGTATTGCTGCATCATAGGGGAGAGGGTGGCCATAGGATTGATACTCCTTTTGTAATGATCGTGAAATGAGCGTTAATTCGTATTTTTTTGGAAGCAGCTCCACAGCATCAGGCCGATGCCGCATACGAGTAGGAGCAGCGACAGGATAAAGGGCGCTTCCAACCCCCATTGATGGATGGTGGAAAGCAGGCGGTTGCCGTACCATTCGTTGGTCAGGTTATTCAGCGCATACCCGAGGAAGGCCAGGGCCCACGCGGCACCGATTATGGATAAAAATCCGCCGGTGATGATTTTTTTCATGATCATTTTCTCCTCTTTGCGCTTTCGGATTTAATTGCAGCCGGAACAGCCCGCGCAATTGCCACCGCAGCCGGCGCCGGATACGCCGCCGGGATTCAGTACGGCGGAAAGTTCGGCGTTCACCTGGGCCATCATGCCGGAAAACTGCTTCCGGGCGCCTTGCAGGGCGATGTACATAGGCTGGGCCTTGATCTGCTCCTGCACCGTTTCCAGCTGCCGGGACGCGTCACCGATCTGCTCAAAATCCGGCTCTTTTTCCATGGACAGCTTTTCCACTTCCGCCCGCAGGGCGTTGTACTCATCAAACAGGGCGGTCAGCTCCTGCTCCTGGTTGGCGGCGTCCTCCGTGGCGCGCATGGTGATGTATTCGGGAGAGAGAGAAATGACTTTGGCCAGTTCCTGGGCCTTTTCAATAACGGATTGATTCATGGCGTGTTATTCTCCTTCAATGATTTCACCCTTCAGGGTGGTCTTGCTGGCGGCGGTGATCCTGACCGGCACGATTTGGCCAATCAGGTCGGGGCTACCTTCAAAATTGATGCTGATGTTCCGGGAGCATTTGCCCGTCAATTGCTGGGAGGAACGCCGGGAAGCGCCGGTAACCAGCACGGATTCCTTTGTGCCGATCAGGGAAGCGAAGGCCTTGGCCGTCATTTCCTCCTGCAGGGCGATCAGCTTTTCGATGCGCTGGGTGGCCACGGCGGGGTCGACGCGGCCGGGCATGTCCGCCGCCCGGGTGCCGGTGCGGGGAGAATAGATGAAGGTGAAGGCACTGTCGTAGCCCACCTGGCGGACCAGGGACATGGTGTCCTCAAAATCCGCTTCCGTTTCCCCGGGGAAAGCCACGATGATGTCGGTGGTCAATCCCACGTCCGGGGCGGCTGCCCGGATCTTTTCCACCTTCTCCAGGTAGCTTTCCCGGGTGTAGCGGCGGTTCATGGCTGTTAAAATCTTGTTGCTGCCCGCTTGCACCGGCAAATGCAAATGTCGGCACAGGACGGGATTGCGGGCCATTTCCTCGATCAGTTCATCGCTTAGATCCTTGGGATGGCTGGTCATGAAGCGGATGCGCGGAATGCCGGCCTGGGAAATTTTGTGAAGAAGCTGGGGGAAGGTAACGCCGCCAGGCATATCATTGCCGTAGGAATTCACGTTTTGCCCCAGCAGCATGATTTCCTGAACGCCATTTTTTTGCAGTGCTTCAACCTCCCGCAGGATATCATCGGCGCTGCGGCTGCGCTCCCGGCCCCGCACATAGGGCACGATGCAGTAGGAGCAAAAATTGTTGCAGCCGTACATGATGGTCACATACGATTGAAAATCGCTTTCCCGGCGGATGGGCAAGCCTTCGATCAAAGTGGATTGTTCCTCCGGCACGGCCACCACCCGGCGGCGGGTGTCTACTGCCCGATACAGCAATTCCGGCAGCTGATGAATATTGCCGGTGCCGAAGGCCACGTCCACAAAGGGATACTGCCGAAGCAGCTTATCCGCCATGCCGGGCTCCTGCACCATGCAGCCGCACACGCCGATCATCATCTCCGGCCGCTCTTTTTTGACCTCTTTCAGCCAAGTCACGTTGCCCAGGGCCTTGCGCTCAGCGTTGTCCCGGATACAGCAGGTGTTGTGCAAAACAAAATCGGCTTCTTCCTTCTTTGGAGCAGCGGTCAGGCCCATATCCTCCAGCATGCCGGCCAGCTTTTCAGAATCATGGGCGTTCATTTGGCAGCCGTAGGTGACGATAAAATAGGTCTTGGGGCGGTCGGGCAGCTGGAAAAATTCCTGAGCAAACTGCCGCTGCTGGTTCATTTCCGCTTCGGAAATGCGAATGGTTTCTTCTCTCATGGTTTCGTATCCTCTTTCATTGGGGATTTTCTGTTTTCTTCCGGGTCATTTCCATCAAGCCCAGATGGGTGAAGCCGTGGATGACCGTTTTGACCGGATCATCCCGCAAAGCGGCGCTGAGAGCATCGGTCACGGCTTGGCGGCTGGCGTCGGTCAGCATATCCACAAAATCAACCAGGATGATGCCGCCAAGGGCGCGAAGCCGCACAAGCCTTGCAATTTCTTTTGCTGCTTCCAGGTTCAAATGCAGGAAGGTGCTTTCTGCGCCGGATTTGGATCCGGCGTACTTGCCGCTGTTCACGTCGATTACGGTCAACGCTTCGGTTTTGTCAATGATCAGGTACCCGCCGCAATCCAGCCACACCTTCCGCTGCATGGATTTTTCCAGTTTGCCGGGAACGCCGTACAGGTCGAAAGGATGGGGGGCGAAGCGGACGGGAATGCCAGGATAGGGCGCGGCGTCCGCCTCATCGGTCAGGATTTCTTCAATGGCCCCATGCTCATCCCGCAGGAGCCGGGCCAGCCCGTCCTGGCCGTCCTCCATCAGGCCGGGGGCGGGGGCGGCGGCCGCTTTTTGCAGGATCGACTGCCATTTTTCGACCAGCGCTTGGATTTCTTCGGCTAATACGTTTTCCGGCGCGTTCGGGGCCTCTGTGCGCATGATCACGCCCATGCCCTCCGGGGCGATGCGATGGGCCGCATTGAGCAGGAAAGCGCGTATTGTTTCGTCGGTAATTTTTTTGGATACGGCGCAGGCACTGCTGACCGGGGTCAGGATCACATGCCGCCCGGCCAGGGCGATATCCGCCGTCATGTAGGGCGCTTTTTCACCAATGGGCGGTTTTTTTACCTGCAAAAGAAGCCGGCCCCCGGAGCGGGGCTTTTCTTCGCATTCGGAGAAGGGAAGAAAGCCTGTTTGGTCTTTACCCAGCTTCACAAAAGCCGCTTCCATGCCTTGGACGATGCGGTCGACCTGGCACAGGTAAATCTGCTCTGCCCGGACGCCGTTCATTTCCCGGGAAAAAGCGAGCAGGCGGCTGCCCTCCATCAAGGCAATTTCCTTTTGCCCGTCCCGATGGCGCACCAATACGCGCTTGCTCATAAATTCTCCAGGGGTTTGAACACCCCGTCTTCCTCGCCCAGCAATTGCAGCCGGGTGATCAGCATGGGCGGCCGCTCCATTCCGGCGAATTCAAACAGGGATTGGAGCAGCAGATCGGGTTTGCAGGTGGCCTTTTCGCTCAGGGCCAGGGCCATATGCAGGGTATTGCCCGTCAAACGCAGATCATAAATCATAGGGCGGATATCGCTGGCCTTCATGCCTGATTTCGTTTTGCGCATCACGTTGATTTCCGTTTTGCCCAGGAAACCGTCTATGGCGGCGGCCAGCACATCTGGCGCGGACGCCCTTTTCGCTTCGTACACCGCCGCGGCCAGCTGGGCCATGGGGGCCGGGTGCCTGTCATCCACCGGATGGGCGGACAGGACAGGCAGATCCGGCGGGAGGGCGGCGGACAGCTTTTGAATGAATTCTTCCATGGATACTTCGTGCTCCAGGGGCACTTCCATGATTTCCTTTTTCCCCGGCATGCCCACAGACAGGGGCGCGGCGAAGGTGAGCAAAATATGGGGATTAAAGCCCTGGGAGTAGCGCAGGGGCAACCCACTGCGGCGCAGGGCCCGCTGCATGGCCCGCATCAAATCCAAATGGCCGATAAGGCGCAGCCGGGGCGCTTTTTCGAAGACGACGATCATTTTCATGCTGACGTGCCCTCCTTAATCAAACAGCGGTGCGGATACCACATCCGTATCTTTGAGCGGCGGGTTCTTCACCCAGTCGCACACGTCCCAAGTGTGCAGCCCGCAGCCGTTGCAGCCCCGGCGGCAGTCCTTGGTGGTCTGCACTTGTTTAGCTTTTTCATTTTCCCGCTTTAAGTACGCCTGGCTGACCCCTGCGTCAATGAACTGCCAGGGCAGCAGCTCCTCATAGGGCCGCTCCCGGTAGGCGTAAAAATCCGGGGTCAGGCCGCAGTCAGCGAAAGCGGCCAGCCATTGATCGAATTTGAAGTGCTCGTTCCACCCATCCAGGCGGCAGCCCCGTTTCCAGGCGGCGTAGATCACGTCGCCGATGCGCCGGTCGCCCCGGGAAATGCAGGCCTCCAGCATGGAAAGGCCC
>JAFUFC010000080.1 GCA_017470095.1 Clostridia bacterium
CTCCCTGTTTTCTTTTGGCGAACTTTCGCCGTTGGTCGGATTGATGATTGGGTACAGCACCCTGCGACTATCACTGTCGTTCAATTGTCCTTAGCTGTATAGGGCCAGCAATTCGGGAAATTCATGGGGACAGGCAGCCAGGTGTTTCCGCCGTTTTTTCTTCAGATGATCCAATTTTCGGGTGTCTCCATCCGAAATCATCACAAAATCGGCGTCCACCGTATATAATACCACAAAGTACCTGCCTTTGTCACGCCCTTTTTTTGAAAAAACTGCGTAACCGGGCAAAATTGGCGGTTTCATGCCTCCGCCTCCTCCCATTTGAAGCCGGGAAGCGTCAAAATTTCAGGAAGACCCTTCGGCGTCACCGCGATGGTGTGCTCATAATGGGCCGCAGGAGAATGATCGTTGGTCACGATGGTCCAGCCGTCGCTGAGCTGATGCACCTGCCACCGGCCCATGGTGATCATGGGCTCTATGCAGAAGGTCATGCCCGGGCGGATGCGGGCGCCGTGGCCCGGTTCGCCGAAGTTGGGCACAGAAGGATCCTCATGCATTTCCCGGCCGATGCCGTGGCCGGTCAAATCCCGCACCACGCCGCAGCCGTGCTGCTCCGCGTAGGTCTGCACCGCGTGGCTCACATCGCCGATGCGGTTGCCGTTTAAAGCAGCCCGGGCGCCCTGCCAGAAGCAAGCTTCCGTTACGTCGATCAGCCGCTGTTTTTCCGCGCTGATCTTGCCCACCGGCGCCGTAAAGCAACTGTCAGACTGCCAGCCGTTCAACGCCAGCGTCACATCGATGGAAATGATGCTGCCTTCCTTGAGCTCCACATGCTTGGAGGGAATGCCATGCACCACCTCATCGTCAATCGATGCGCAAATAGAGGCCGGATATCCGCAGTAGCCCAGCTCCGTGGGAATGCCGCCGCCCTTGCGGATGCGCTCATCCACGAAAGCGTTAATATCCATCGTGGTGATGCCGGGGCGGATGAACGCCCGTGCCTCGCACAGCACATCATGCAGCAAATGGCCTGCGGAACGCATCTTTGCCAGCTGGTCAGGATTTTTGATACTGATCATTCGATGCCCAAAGCCTTTCGTACCTTCTGGTAGTTAACTTCGACGGAAGCGCTCGCGTCGCATTCCACGGTATGAAGCAGCCCCTTCTGCTGATAGTATTCGATCAGCGGGGCGGTTTGGGCCGCGTAAACGCTCAGGCGGTTCTGGATGGTTTCGGGGGAATCATCCTTGCGCTGCACCAGCTTTTCCCCGCAGTTGGCACAGTCTTCCCGGCCATTGAGGGTGCTGATGTGGTAGGTGCCGCCGCATTTCAGGCAAACGCGCCGGCCACTGAGCCGCTGGATGATCACATCGTCCGCCAGGGACAGATTCAACGCCACGTCGATATGGGCGAATTTGCTCAGGGCTTCTGCCTGGGCCACCGTCCGGGGGAAGCCGTCCAGAATGTAGCCATTCTTGCAGTCATCCGCCTTCAGGCGCTCTTCCACAATGCCGATCACCACTTCATCAGGCACCAGCTCGCCTGCCTCGATGAATTTCTTGGCAGACAGGCCCAGGGGCGTTTCCGCCTTCATGGCCTGGCGCAGCATATCGCCAGTGGAAATCTGGGGGATGCCCAATTCATTCATCAGCCGCTGGGCGTGGGTTCCTTTCCCTGCTCCGGGAGGGCCTAAAAAAATGAGATTCATAGCAGCATCTCCTCATCTGAAATTGCTTTTTTATACCGATTGATCGTCAGAAATCAGTATAGTTTCAGAACATCAAAGCGGGAATGCGACCCCTGGCGGGCATCTTGCGCTCCCACCAGGGGTGCATTCCTGTTTTTCCCGGGGTCGAATTAACCCAGGAAACCTTTGTAATTGCGCATCACCAGCTGGCTCTCCACCTGGCGCACCGTTTCGATGGCCACGCTGACAGCGATCAGGATGGAAGAGGCGCCAAAGGGAATGGCCACCTGCTGCCACACCGACAGGATGGAGGGAACCGTGCTCAGGATGGCCAGGAAGATGGCGGCAAACAGGGTCAGGCGGTTAGAAGTCCGGGTGAGGAATTCCACCGTTTTGCTGCCGGTACGGATACCGGGAATGTGACCGCCCTGCTGCTGGATATTCTTGGCGATATCCTGGGGGTTGAAGGTGATGGAGGTGTAGAAGTAAGAGAAAGCGATGATCAGCAGCGCGCACACGATCATGTACCAAGGAGAAGTCTGGTTCATGTTCGTGCTCCACCACTTGTAGGCGCCGGAATTGGTGCCAAACATGGCGAAGATGGTGCCCGGGAACGCCATGAAGGAATAGGCGAAAATCAGGGGCAGCACGCCGACAGACAGCAGCTTCATGGGAATGTGGCTGCTCTGGCCGCCATACATCTTCCGGCCCACCACGCGCTTGGCGTACTGAACGGGAATGCGGCGCTCGGCCAGGTCCACAAAGGTGACGACCACCAGGATGATCAGGGTGGTGAGCAGGATGGTGACCAGCTGACCAACCGCCTGCATGCCGCCGCCGTTGAACACATTCTGGACGGAAGCCAGGATGCCGTTGAACAGGTTGGACACGATGCCCGCGAAGATCAGCAGGGAAATACCGTTGCCAATGCCGTTCTTGGTGATGCGTTCACCGATCCACATAGCCAGGGCAGTACCGCCAGCCATGATGATGCCGATGGTCACATAGCCAAAGAAGTTCTGATAGCTGGGGTTGATGGCCCGCAGACCGGCGATGATGCCGATGGCCTGCAACGCGGCCAGGCCCACAGTGACATACCGGGTGATCCGGTTGATCTTTTGCTTGCCTTCTTCGCCGCCATCCTTCTGCAGCCGCTCCAGCGCCGGGATGGCGATGGTGAGCAGCTGCATGATGATGCTGGCGTTGATGTAGGGTGAAATACCCATGGCCATAATGGTCATCTGGGAAAACGCGTTACCGGTCATCATGTTCACCAGGCCCAACATATCGTAGGTGCCCATGGCGGACTGGATGGCCGCCCGGTCAATGCCGGGAACGGGAATCACGCCGACCAACCGGTAAATCAGAAGCATGAAGAACGTGTAGAGCACCTTTTTCCGGAGCTCCGGGACCCGCCACACGTTACGCAGGGTTTCCCACATCGTTACTTCACCTCGACTTTCCCGCCGACCTTCTCGATCTTTTCCTTAGCGGAATCGGTGACCTTGTCCACAGACACGGTGAGCTTCTTGGTCAACTCGCCGCCGCCCAGCACCTTCACGCCGTCCAGGGTCTTTTTGATCAAGCCCGCTTCGACCAGCGCTTCGTTGGTCACCACAGTGCCGTCCTCAAAGCAATTGAGGGAAGACACGTTCACAATGGCATATTCCTTGCCAAAGATGTTGGTAAAGCCGCGCTTGGGCAGACGGCGGGTCAGAGGCATCTGGCCGCCTTCGAAACCGGGGCGCTTGCCGCCGCCAGAGCGGGCCTTGGCACCCTTGTGGCCTTTACCGGAGGTTTTGCCCAGCTGAGAGCCTACGCCTCGGCCGAGGCGCTTCGGGGCAGTCGTCGAACCGGCAGCCGGTTGCAACTCATGCAATTTCATGGGGTTTTCCTCCCTTATCTTATTCGTTCACTTCTTCGACCTTGACCATATGCTTCACCCGGAAGATCTGGCCACGGACGCAGGGGTTGTCGTTCTTAATCACGGTCTGGCCAACCTTGCGCAGGCCCAGGGCCTTCACGGTGTCCTTATGCACCTGCAGGCTGGCAATGGGGGATTTAGTCAAAGTGATTTTCAGTTTCATTTTTCCTCATCCTCCTCAGCCAATGATTTCCTCTACGCTCTTGCCGCGCATCTTGGCAACGGTTTCGGCGTTGCGCAGGCCCTTGAGGCCTTCCAGCGTGGCTTTCACGGTGTTGATACGGTTGTTGGTGCCGAAGGTCTTGGTGCGGATGTCCTTCACGCCGGCCAGTTCCAGCACAGCACGGGCACCGCCGCCGGCGATAACGCCAGCACCTTCTTCAGCGGGCAGCAGCACCACTTTGGCGGTGCCGTACAGGCCGTCGATGGCGTGGGGAATGGTGGTGCCTTCCATGGGCACGGTCACCAGGCGCTTCATAGCGGCTTCCTTGGCCTTACGGATGGCTTCGGGCACTTCCTTGGCCTTGCCAATGGCGGCGCCGACCTGGCCCTTTTCGTTGCCAACCACGACCAGCGCGGCAAAGCGGAAATTCTTACCGCCCTTAACAACCTTCGTTACACGGTTGAGGGCGACCAGACGCTCTTTCCATTCGCTGACGGGCTCTTCGGCGCGATCCCGGCGGTCCCGGCGATCCCGGCGTTCGAAAGGACGATCCTGACGATCGTTCTGGCGTTCGGTGGGACGTTCGTTTTCATTTACAGGCATGCTCTTCGTCCTCCTTAGAAGTTCAGTCCGGCTTCACGGGCGGCAGCGGCCAGAGCGGCCACGCGCCCGGTGTACAGATAGCCGCCGCGGTCGAAAACGACATCCTTGATGCCCTTTTCGATGGCGCGCTCGGCCACGAGCTTGCCCACCAACTGGGAAGCGCCGGTCTTGGTCTGGTCATCCAGCTGGCCCTTGATGGCGGGATCCAGGGTGGAGGCGGAAACCAGGGTGATGCCCTTGGTATCGTCAATGACCTGCGCATAGATGGATTTGTTGCTGCGATACACACACAGGCGCGGCATTTCGGGGGTGCCGCTGATCTTTTTGCGGACACGGGCGTGACGGATCACGCGCACTTCATTACGGTCGCGCTTATTGAACATTTGCGTTCACTCCCTTTCTTATTTCTTACCGGCCTTGCCTTCCTTGCGGCGGATATGTTCGCCCTCATACTTGATGCCCTTGCCCAGATAGGGTTCCGGCTTCCGGATGGCGCGAATATCGGCGGCAAGGTTACCTACCTGCTGCTTGTCGATGCCCTTGACCACGATCTTGGTCTGCACGGGCGTTTCAAAAGTGATGTTTTCAGGGGCATCCAGGATCACGGGATGAGAGAAACCGATAGCGATGTTCAGCTTCTTGCCGTTTTCCTCGGCAGCGGCACGATAGCCGGTGCCCACCATTTCCAGCGTCACGGCAAAGCCTTCGGTCACGCCCACCACCATGTTGTGGATCAGGGCGCGGTACAGGCCGTGCAGCGCGCGATGGTTCTTGTCGTCGCTGGGACGGGTCACCAGAATTTCGGCGCCCTCCTGCTTGACGGTGATATCAGAATGTACCTGCTGAGACAGGGTGCCCTTGGGGCCTTTTACGGTCACCAGATTGTTTTCATCGATGGTAACCGTCACGCCCGCGGGAACGGCAATCGGGAGCCTTCCGATACGAGACATAGTTTTTTACCTCCTGACGTGATGATTACCAGATGTAGCAGAGCACTTCGCCGCCCATGTTTTCTTTCCGGGCTTCCTTATCGGTCATCAGGCCTTTGGAAGTGGAAACAATGGCGATACCCAGGCCGCCCAGAACCTTGGGCAGTTCTTCGCAGGTGGCATACACCCGCAGGCCGGGCTTAGAGATGCGCTTGAGGCCAACGATAACGGGCTGCTTCTTGTCCAGATACTTCAGACCGATCTTGATGCTGCCCTGCAGGCCATCGGCGATATTTTCAACCGACTTCACATAACCCTCATCCAGAAGGATCTTGGCGATAGCCTTCTTGATGTTGCTGGCGGGGATCACCACGCTGTCATGACGGGCGATCTGCGCGTTGCGAATGCGGGTAAGCATATCGGCAATGGGATCATTCACAACCATGATAGAACCTCCTTTAACTTACCAGCTCGCTTTGCGCACGCCGGGGATCTGGCCCTTGTAGGCCAATTCGCGGAAGCAGATGCGGCAGATGCCGTACCGCCGGAGCACAGAATGGGGACGACCGCACAGGCGGCAGCGGGTGTAGGCACGGGTAGAGAACTTGGCAGGCCGCGCCTGACGGATCTTCATGCTGGTTTTTGCCATTTTTCTTCTCCTCCCTTATTGCGCGAAGGGCATGCCCAGCAGCCGCAGCAGCTCCTTGGCTTCTTCGTCGGTCTTAGCGGTGGTCACGAAAATCATTTCCATGCCACGGATCTTTTCCACCTTATCGTACTCGATTTCGGGGAAGATCAGCTGTTCCTTGATGCCCAGGGCATAGTTGCCGCGGCCATCGAAGGCCTTGGCGGATACGCCGCGGAAGTCGCGCACACGGGGCAGAGCGATATTGACCAGCTTGTCGATGAATTCTTCCATCCGGGCGCCGCGCAGGGTCACTTTCGCGCCCACGTTCATACCCTGACGGAGCTTGAAGTTGGCAACGCTCTTCTTGGCCTTGGTGACCAGGGGCTTCTGGCCGGCGATCTGGGTCAGTTCAGCAACGGCAGATTCCAGCGCCTTGGCGTTATCCTTGCAATCGCCCAGGCCCATGTTGATAATGACCTTTTCCAGCCGGGGAATTTCCATCACGTTCTTATAGCCGAACTTTTGCTGCAAGGCAGGCACAGCTTCGGCCAGGTACTTTTCCTTAATACGGGTAGCCATTTTCCTGTGTCCTCCTTATCAGTCGATTTGGGCGCCGCACTTTTTGCAGGCGCGGACGCTCTTTAAGGCAGTCTTGCCATCCTTGCCGGTCACTTCCACCGCCTTGTGGGCGACGCGGGTGGCCTTGCCGCACTTGGGGCAGATCAGCATCACGTTGCTGGCATCAATGAAGGCTTCCTTCTTGATGATGCCGCCGGGCTGGCCCTGAGCGCGGGATTTTTGATGCTTGGTAACCATGGCGACGCCTTCCACCACGATCTTGCCAGTCTTGGGGGCGGCGGTGATCACTTTGCCTTTGGTTCCCTTGTCCTTGCCGGAGATGACAACGACCTGATCCTTGGATTTTACAAACATCTTCATTGTCCTCCTTACAGCACTTCGGGAGCGAGGGACACGATCTTCATGTAGTCCTTCTCGCGCAGCTCACGGGCAACCGGCCCAAAGATGCGGGTGCCGCGGGGCATTTTGTCGTTGCCGATGATGACGGCGGCGTTATCGTCGAAACGAATGTAGCTGCCATCGGGGCGGCGCTGGGGCTGATGCACGCGGACGATAACGGCCTTGACCACATCGCCCTTCTTCACCTGGCCACCGGGAGTAGCGGTCTTGACGGAGGCGACGATCACATCGCCAATCGAGCCGGTACGCCGGAAGGACCCACCCAGCACGCGGATGCACATGATTTCCTTGGCGCCGGAATTATCGGCTACCTTGAGTCGCGTTTGCGGCTGAATCATAGGGGTTTCCTCCTTTATAGGTTCCTCATTCATGGTGGGTACGCAATGCCCCCATGAGAGGTCGGATACTTGCTTACGCTCCGTCTGCTTTCGGGAAAGTCCCCACAGGAGGAGCGAGACTGCTGAGGTTCAATGGAATTACGCTGAATCCGGAATGAGATTCCCGTGATAAGGGCCGCCGGCGCAGCAGCGCTACGTCAAGGCCCGCAGAGCGGGAAGATCGCCCGGAGGCGGCGCAAAGCCGTGAACCGAAGCCGTCGAGCGACGACGCTTACTTGGCTTTTTCGACGATTTCCACCAGCCGCCAATGCTTATCCTTGGACAGGGGCCGGCACTCCATCACCTTCACGGTATCGCCGACGCCGCAAGCATTTTCTTCATCATGCACCTTGATCTTGCTGGTGCGGGTGATGAACTTGCCGTACAGCGGATGCCGCACGCGGGTGGACAGGCTCACAACGATGGTCTTATCCATCTTATCGCTGACGACCACGCCAATGCGGGTCTTGCGAATGCCTCTTACTTCAGACATGTGTATTGACTCCTTTCACGGCTTATCGGTCACGCCTTGCTCTGCTGGCTCTGCACGGTCATCGCACGGGCGATATCGCGCTTCACAGCAGTGATCTGCATGGTGTTATCCAGCTGACCGGTGGCAAGCCGGAAACGAAGGTTGAAGAGCTCTTCTTTAAGCTCGGCGATCTTCGCGGTCAATTCTTCAGGCTTCATGGCTGCGAATTCCTTGGCCTTCATTTGCTTTCACCACCCGCTTCAATATCTTTGGGATTGGGAGCGTCTTCCCGCTTCACAATCTTGGTCTTCAGGGGAAGTTTACCGGAGGCGAGACGCAGGGCTTCCCGGGCGATGGTCTCATCAATGCCGCCGATTTCAAACAGGATGCGGCCGGGCTTCACGACCGCCACCCAGTATTCCGGAGTACCTTTACCGGAACCCATGCGGGTTTCGGCGGGCTTTTCGGTCACGGGCTTATCAGGGAAAATTTTGATCCAAACCTGGCCGCCGCGCTTGGTGTAACGGGTCAAAGCGATACGGGCGGCTTCGATCTGCTGAGAAGTGACCCAGCAGGGTTCCATGGCCATCAGGCCGATATCACCGTAAGCGATGAAATTGCCGCGATGGGCAGCGCCCTTCATGCGGCCGCGGAACTGCTTGCGGTGCTTCACTCTTTTCGGCATCAGCATAGGATTACTTGCCTCCTTCGATCGCGGCAGCGGGCTGCGCGGACTTCTTGGGCTTGGGAAGAACCTGGCCCTTGTATACCCACACCTTCACGCCCAGGCGGCCATAGGTGGTCTTGGCTTCGGAGAAACCGTAGTCAATGTTGGCGCGCAGGGTCTGCAGGGGGATGGAACCTTCGTGATAGTGCTCGGTGCGGGCGATATCAGCACCGCCCAGACGGCCTGAGATGGCAATCTTGATGCCCTTCACGTTCCGGGGATCGGCCTTGTAGGCACGCTGGATGCTCTGCTTCATGGCCCGGCGGAAAGCGATGCGCTTTTCCAGCTGCTGGGCAATGTTTTCAGCGATCAGCTGAGCATCGGAATCGGGGGTGGCTACGGCCTGAACGCGAATGTTCACCGCGTGACCCACGAACTTTTCCACTTCGGCAGTCAAATCTTCAATGCCCTTGCCGCTGCGGCCAATGATCATGCCGGGCTTGCCGGCGAACAGCGTCACCGTCATGCGGGAAGCGCTGCGCTCGATATCGATCCGGCTGATGCCGCAGGAATAATACTTTTCCTTGAGCATCTTGCGGAGTTTAAAATCTTCATTCAGGTTGTTGGCAAAATCTTTTTTCCCGGCGTACCAGCGGGTGTTCCAATCATAGATCACGCCGACGCGAGCGCCATGGGGATTAACTTTCTGACCCATTTGAATCCTCCCTTTACTTCTTCTGGTCCAGCACCACGCTGATATGGCAGGTGCGCTTGAGCATGGGGGAAGCGCTGCCGCGGCTGCGGGCTACGTAGCGCTTGAGGGTCGGGCCGGGGTTGGCGTAGCACTCGGCAACATACAGGGTGCTGCGGTCCAGATCCTGGTTGTTCACCGCGTTGGCGATGGCGCTGGAAAGCACCTTCGCGATCACGGGAGAAGCAGCCTTGGGGGTAAACTGCAGGATGGCGAGCGCCTGATCCACATTCTTCCCACGGATCAGATCGAGAACGATCTTGGCCTTGCGGGAGGACAGGCGGATGTGCTTGGCGTGCGCCTGGGGCCGCTTATCCCGGCTTTCAGCACGGGCAGCGCCCTTTTCACGGGTACGAGTAGCCATCTTATTTTTTCTCTCCTTCCCTTATTTACGGCCGGTAGCCTTTTCGCCCGCGTGGCCGCGGAACGTCCGGGTGGGGGCAAATTCGCCCAGCTTGTGGCCCACCATGTCCTCGGTAATGTACACCGGCACATGCTTGCGGCCATCATGCACCGCGATGGTGTGGCCGACGAATTCGGGGAAGATGGTCGAGGCGCGGCTCCAGGTCTTGAGGACTTGCTTAGCGCCGGTTTTGTTCATATCGACGATGCGCTTATACAGCGCTTCCTGTACAAACGGGCCTTTCTTTACGGAACGGCTCATGGGATTTCCTCCTTCCTATCCGCGCCTTACTTCTTGCTGGCACGCTTTACGATCAGGTTGTTGGAATACTTCTTGTGCTTGCGGGTCTTCAGGCCCAGTGCGGGCTTGCCCCACGGAGTCACAGGAGCGGGCATACCAACGGGGCTCTTGCCTTCGCCGCCGCCGTGGGGATGATCGCAAGGATTCATCACCACGCCGCGAACGGTGGGACGGACGCCCATGTGCCGGGTGCGGCCGGCCTTACCGATGCGCACATTGCTGTGGTCAGTGTTGCCAACCGTGCCGATGGTGGCCATGGCCTTCATGGAAATCTTGCGGAACTCGCCGGAGGGCATACGCACCTGGGCGTAATCCGTTTCCTTACCCATCAGCTGGGCATAAGCACCGGCGGACCGGACCAGCTGGCCGCCCTTGCCGGGCTTGATTTCGATGTTGTGGATCAGAGTACCAACGGGGATGTTGGCCAGGGGCAGCGCGTTGCCAGGCTTGATGTCGGCATTCTCGCCGGACACCACGGTGTCGCCCACCTTCAGATCCAGAGGAGCCAGGATGTAGCGCTTTTCGCCATCCACATACTGCAGCAGGGCGATGAAGGCGCTGCGGTTGGGATCGTATTCGATGGCCACCACTTTGGCGGGCACGTCTTTCTTATCCCGTTTGAAATCGATAATGCGGTACTTCCGCTTGTTGCCGCCGCCCTGGTGACGAACGGTGATCTTGCCCTGCTTGTTGCGGCCGGCGTTCTTCTTGAGAATTTCGGTCAGAGCCTTTTCAGGGGTTTTCTTGGTGATTTCTTCGAACGTCAGCACCGACATGAAGCGGCGGGCGGACGAAGTCGGCTTATAAACTCGAATGGCCATTTCGCTTCTCCTCCCTTACACCATGCCCTCGAAAAATTCGATGGGCTTGGAATCTTCCGTCAAGATGACGTAGGCCTTTTTCACCTCGGGGGTGCGGCCAGCGTGGACGCCCTGGCGCTTGATTTTGCCCAGGGTGCGCAGGGTGTTCACCCGTGCTACTTTAATGGAAGGAAATACTGCTTCCAGCGCCTTTTTGATTTCGATCTTGTTGGCATCGATAGCCACTTCGAAAACGTAGCGCTTATCGGCGATCCCATCGTAGCCCTTTTCGGTCAGGACGGGGCGCAGGATGATGTCATGAGGGTTTTTCATGCGTACACCTCCTGAATGTTTTCCATGGCCGCCTTCAGCACGATGATCTTGTCGGCGTTGAGCAGGTCATACACATTGATGGTGTTCACGTAGGCGTCCTTCACGGTGGGGATGTTCTTGCTGGCGCGGATGACGCTCTCATCCTTGCCGGCCAGAACCAGCAGAGCCTTCTTTTCCGCACCCAGATTCTTGAGCACTTCGGCCATCAGCTTGGTCTTGGCATCCTTGAGCTTGATTTCGTCCACCACGACGATGCTGCCTTCGTTGTACTTGCTGGTCAGGGCGCTCTTCATCGCCAGGCGGCGAACCTTCTTGGGCACCTTGATCACATAATCCCGGGGCTGGGGAGCAAAGACCACACCGCCGTGACGGAACTGGGGAGCGCGGTTGCCATGATGGCGAGCGTTACCAGTGCCCTTCTGGCGATAGATCTTCCGGCCGCCGCCGCGGACCATGCCGCGGCTCAGAGCGCTCTGCGTGCCCTGACGCTGAGCGGCCAAAATGGAGCGGACGACCAAATGCATGGCGGGGACGTTGACGGGCGCGGCGAAGATTTCTTCGCTCAGCTCCATGCTGCCCACTTTCTTGCCCTGCATGTCGACGACATCGATGTTAGGCATAATTGTCTTCCTCCTTCATCAGGCCTTGCAGGTGTTGCGGATGAGCAGCAGGCCTTCCTTGGGGCCGGGCACGGCGCCGTGCACCAGCAGCAGGCTACGTTCGGCGTCCACCTGAACGATGCTCAGGTTCTGAACAGTGACCCTCTCCACGCCGTAATGGCCAGGCATGTGCTTGTTCTTGAACACGCGGGAAGGATCAGAGTTGGCGCTCATGGAACCCACGCCGCGGTGATACTTGGAGCCGTGGGCCATGGGGCCGGTGTGCTGATTCCAGCGGTAGATGGCGCCGGTGTAGCCGCGGCCCTTCGTAATGCCGGTGATATCAACGGCTTCGCCCGCTTCGAAAATGTCAGCCTTGATTTCCTGGCCGATTTCGTAGGAAGCGCAGTCTTCCAGGCGGAATTCCCGCAGCTTGCGCATGGGGGCCACGCCCGCTTTCTTGAAGTGACCGGCTTCGGGCTTGTTGACCAATTTGGCGGCCCGGTTCTCGGGAACCTTGTCAAAGCCCAGCTGGATGGCTTCGTAGCCGTCCTTTTCAATGGTCTTCTTCTGCACCACAGTGCAGGGGCCTGCCTGAATGACCGTCACAGGAACCAGACGGCCGTCGGGCAGGAAAATCTGGGTCATGCCCAGCTTTTTGCCAACGATTGCCTTTTTCATAATTGCCCTCCTGCCTTACAGTTTGATTTCGATCTCGACACCGGCCGGCAAGTCGAGCTTCATCATGGCGTCCACGGTGCGGGGATTGGGGTTGTGCACGTCGATGAGGCGCTTGTGGGTGCGGCGCTCAAACTGCTCGCGGCTGTCCTTGTACTTGTGGGGCGCGCGGAGGATCGTGACGATCTCCTTTTCGGTGGGCAGCGGGATCGGGCCGGAGACCCGAGCGCCCGTGCGCTTGGCGGTTTCCACAATGCGCTCGGCGGACTGGTCGATCAGGTTGTGCTCGTACGCCTTGAGCTTGATGCGGATTTTCTGGCTGGCCATGGTTTTTCCTCCTTGATTTCGTACTCTTGGCTGTCACGGGGGGAGTCTTCCTTTTTTCCGGACGGCAGCGTTTCGCAGGTGGCGCTGCCCGGGTGGAAGCCCGTCGCCTTTGCGGGGTAACCGCATTTCGAGTCCGTTCGTCGGGGTCGTGCCCCGGCTGGTCCACGATAATTACCCGTTCTGGCCGGAACGGCAACTTACCGCTTCATCCCATAAACAGACAACAGATATATTATAAAGCATCCTTTTGATTATTGCAAGCATTTTTCCGTCCTTTTTCAAAATTTTTTTCATCTTTTTTTAGTTTTTTTCTTTGTAAAACCGGCCTTTTCCGGCCCTTTCCGGCAATAGATCATGACAACTGTGCCGGGCGTATCGCATTGTCTCAATCGGTAACCAAGATTGCCATGACGCGTTGAACGCGGCACAGCATTCCGCGGAATAAACCGTAATGAAAAGGTGCGCCGCGCCGGTAAAACAAAGTCCCCCTCCCCAAGAAGGGCACACAAAAAAGCGAGCGTTGGCAAGAACTACGGCCCTTGAACGCTCGCTTTTTAATAATAATTGGTGAATCTTCTTTTTACGCCTGTCCATTACCGCAGCTTTTTCCGGATCCAGCCCGTGAGCAGGTCCAGCAAAAACACGGTCATGATCACGGTTAGCAAAATAATGCTCACCCGGGACCAGCGGGCGGCCTGGATGGCGAAAATCAGGGTGGCGCCAATGCCGCCGGCGCCCACCAGGCCCAGGGTAGAGGCGCTGCGCACGGCAATTTCAAAATGGTTCAGGGCCAGGGAAGCATAAATGGGCATGAGCTGGGGAATACGGGCGAAGAACATGGTCTGCACCCCATTCGCGCCCACGGCATGGCAGGCTTCCACCGCCGTTTCATCCATGCGTTCCATTTCCTCTGTGAACAGTTTGCCCATCATGCCCACCTGGTGGATGCCGATAGCCAGCACCCCCGCGAAGGGCCCGGGGCCCACCACTTTGATGAAAATGATGGCGTACACCAATTCCGGGAAGGCCCGCAGCACATCCAGGATAAACTTGCCGATCCGAGGAACCACCGGGTTTTTCCACAGGTTCCGCGCGGACAGCAGCGTAAAGGGGATGGCCAGCACGGTGCCGATGGAGGTGCCGAAAAAGCCAATAGCGATGGTCATGATCATCAGGGAAAAAATGTCTTCCGTGCTGCCGGTATAAAACGCGCTCCAGTCAGGCTGGAACAAGCTGGCCATCGTGCCCCGGAAGCTGCCCCAGGAGAAATAACGGAAGGTGCTCCAATCAATATCCGCCGCGCACCATACGAGCACCGCCAGCACGATCAGCGCGGTCATCCAATGCTTGCATTTGGCCGAAACTTTCATCTTATTTCAGCCTCCTTCGTATGGCTTCCGAGATGGCGTCCACCACCACCACCACCGCAAAGATGAACAGGATGATGATTGACACCCGCTCATACCGGAACAGGCCCAGGGCCTCATTCAGCTTGACCCCGATGCCGCCGGCGCCCACATACCCCAGCACCGTGGACGCGCGCACGTTCAGCTCAAAGGCGTAAAACGTGTAGCTGGCCACGCTGGACGCCACCTGGGGCCACACCGCCCACACGGCAATTTTCAGCTTATTGGCCCCCACCGCCATGGCCGCTTCGAGGGGGCTCAAATCGATGGTTTCAATGGCCTCGAAAATCAACTGGGAGGTGACGCCGAAGGTGAAAATGGCGATGGTGACCACACCGGTGGCTTCTCCGATGCCGATAATGGCCACCAGCAAAGCGGCCAAAAGCAGATTGGGAATGGTGCGGATAATATTCAGGAAGAAGCGGAAGATGTGGGTAACGATGGGGTTATCCGTCACCACGGTCGTGGCCAGGAAAGCGAAGGGAATGGCCAGCAGCACGCCGATCACCGTGCCCAGGGCAGACATTTTCAGCGTCTTGACCATTGGGTCCACCAGCCGGTTCAGGTAGTTGAAATCAGGGTTGGCCAATTTGCGCAGAAACACGCTCACCTGGCCGATATTGCCCGCCAGCTGCTTAAAATCGGCGTTGGTATACCAAATAGAGCCAAACAGGCACAGCGCCAGGATGACCACCACAAACAGGCTTTTATACCATTGAAAATGAACGGTATCTTTGATTTTCATCGTTACCGCTCGCTTTCTTTCAGGAAAGAATCGCCCTTATAGACCATTTCCAGCACATCATTGGTCAATTCCCCCGGCGTTCCGTCAAAGACCAGCCGGCCATCCTGCAATGCCAGAATCCGGTCCGAAAACTGCTTGGCCAGGCCGATGGAATGGATGTTAACGATCACGGTCTTTCCCATGGTGGTATTGATATTTTTGAGTTCGGACAGAATTTCCTGGCTGGTCGCCGGGTCCAGGGAAGCAACGGGCTCATCCGCCAGGATGATGCTGGCTTCCTGAAACAGCGTGCGGGCAATAGAAACCCGCTGCTGCTGACCGCCGGACAGGTTGTCGCAGCGCTCGTGCAGCTTATCGGACAATTCCACCTTTTGAAGCACCTGGGTGCACAGGGCATAATCTTCCTTGGAGAAAATGCCAAAGATGCTTTTCAGGGTGGAATAATATCCCAGCTTGCCCGACAGCACATTTTTTTGCACCGTGGAGCGCTTGACCAGGTTGAACTGCTGGGAAATCAGGCCGATGGTGCGGCGGATGCGCTTCAATTCCCGTTTGTTGGCTTTGGTAATGGATTTTCCATCGATGGTGATATCGCCTTGGGTAATATCGTTAAGCCGGTTGATCGAGCGCAGCAGCGTGCTTTTGCCAGCCCCACTTAAACCAATGATGGAGACAAAGTCTCCATCATTGATTGTGAGGTTAACATCGATCAGGCCCTTCACCCCGTTGGGATAGGTTTTGGAGACGTGATCAAATGTAATCATATGCTTTTTATCAGTCGGCAGCCAGCGCAATGTATTCGGCGATGGTGTCATAGTCGGATTCGATGGCGGGCACATAGCCGGTGTGGCCCCAGGTGCTCATGATGGCCCGGCCAGCTTCATCAGAAGCCATCTTAAGGAACGCGTCGGTGACGGCGGCCTTGGTGGCATCGCTCAGCTTGGGGTTCACCGCCACAGCGTCATTGGGGATGTCGCCGTCGGACAGTTTGGCCACTTTCAGCACTTCGTACAGGTCATAGGGATTGCCGTTTTCATCCAGCACAGCTTTAGCAAACACAAAGCGGCTGCCTTCGAAAGTGAAGCAGGCGTCCACCTGGCCGTTCACCACCGCCAGAATGGCGCTGGGGATAGAGGTGATGTTGATCCAGGTGCACTTTTCGGTGTCGATACCCAGCTTCTTCATTTCAGCCACAGGATAGATATAGCCGGAAGCGGAGGAAGCGCCCAGGTAAGCAATGGTCTTGCCGGCCAGGCCTTCATAGCCGTCGATGCCGCTGTCAGCGCGCACCAGCACTTCCGCCTTGAAGTTGCCGGTCACACTGCCGGGGATGGGCTGTTCAGTTTCCTGGTCATAATCGCCCAAAGTGGAGGACAGGATGGCCTGCGCCACGCCCATATCCCGAGCCTGGGCATAGGTGGCGGGGGGCATGATGCCCACGTCCACGGTGCCGGATTCCATGGCTTCCACAATGCCGTTATAGCTGGTGGCCACGGTGACGGTCACGGGAATGCCCAGCAGATCGCTCATGTAAGCGGAGAAATCGGCGGTAGCGGCGTCAGCGGTTTCGGTGTTGGTGGGCACGAACTGGATGCGCAGGGTATCCACGTCGATGTTTTCCGCCAGCGCGGAAACGCTGACCAGCAGCAGGGCCAGAACCATGATCAGAGCGACAATTTTCTTCATCAAAAATCCCTCCTATATGATATATGGTTTTCCTGCATTATTATATAATAATTGACAGCATCCTTCAATCAAATAGCAAAAGATTTCATTAAATTGTAAAAAATGATCAGGCGATATCCGGCTGGACAATGGAAAAGCCCATTGCCCGTGCCTTCTGCATGCATTGATGGGAATTGAAGTGCATCAGAAACGTTTTTTGCATCAGTTCCTTGGGAACCGCCGCGGCCAGCTGGTCCAGCGGCAAATGAACGTTGCCGGGGTAATCCTCATCGGTGGCTTCCATATACAGCGCGTCGATCTGCTCATGGCGCTTCAAAAAGGCGGTCAGTTCCATCGTCCGGTTGGTATCAGCGGAATAGAACACGCCGCCCTTGGGCGTTTCAAACACGAAAGAGAAACAGGCCATATGGGGATCGTGAACCGTTTCCACATAATCAAAGGCGGTAAAAGATTGAAACCCCGCCACATCATGGGGGCTTACCTGCTGATAACAACACTCCCCCACGCCAAAGGTATCCAGCAGGCGGAAAACCGCCTGGGCATAGGCATCCTGCCCCTTGGGCAGTACCAGCTTCAGCTTCGTGCCCAGCCGGAAAAAGCAGTACAGCGCCAGCGTGCCCAGGGAAGCGCAATGATCGCCGTGCAAATGGGAGACGGCCACAAACACCTCCTGAACGCCCTCCAGCGCCCCGGCGCAGATCAGCCGGGCAAACACCGTTTCCCCGCAATCCAGCAGGAGCAGCCGCTCCCCTTCCCGGATATACGCCGCCGTATTCCCCTCCGTTGGGAAAAATGCCGCCCCACGGCCCAGAAAATGCAGCTCCACTTTTGCCCTGTCCCCCTTTCCAAGGAAGGCGCCAATCAGCCGATCAGCCCCAGCCTTTCAAACGCCCAGGACAGTCCATCCTGGTCCACCGCGGGGCAAACCAGGCTGCTCTTGCTTTTGAGCAAGGGACTGCCGTTTTCCATGCACACGCTGGTGCCCACCGTTTCAATCATTTCCAGGTCGTTCATGCTGTCCCCAAAGCCGATGGTGTCTTCAATGCCCACGCCCAACGCCTCAGCCACGGCCCGCACGCCCCGGCCCTTATCAAACTTCCGGTTAATCATTTCCCCGTTTAGGCAGCCGTGATGGCGCCCATCCTGCACGACGAAGTTGAACGCCTCCCCCAGCGCCTTCTCCGCCGGGGTCAATTGGGCCGATTCGTTGCACATGAACACGATTTTGTATACCGGCGCGCCATCATACGCGCTCAAGGGCTGGATACGCAGCTGCTCCGCCAGCGCTTTGCGCCACCGTTCCAGTTCGCTGTTGCCGCCGCCCATCAAGGAAAGAAAATCCCCCAGGTTTTCATCGCTGTAAGTATGATCTTTGGTTTCGATGGTGCGGAATACGCCGCCGTCCTTGAGCAGCCGCATGGCGGTATGAAACTGGTCATCGGTCATAGGGCAGTCAAACAGCACCCGGTCCCCCATGAACACATAGCCCCCCGCGCTGGCCACCGCGCCAGAAAAATCCTCCAGCGCCAGCACAGGAGACAGCATGCCCTTGTTCCTTCCCGTGCATAAAAACACCTTGTGCCCGTTGTGAAGGGCCCGGCGGATGGCCTCCCTGGCGCTGGCTGGGGGCATGTTGCTGCCGGGCGGCGTCAGGGTGCCGTCAATATCCAGAAAAATCAGCTTCCGCTTCATCATGTACCGCCTTTCTTTTGCGTAAAAATTACAAAGAAAAAAATAAGAAGGAACGCCGTATGATTATATCATCCGCCCCGGCCAAAAGCAAACGGCGCAAAAAAAGAAGGAAGCAAAGATTGTATATTGACAAATCTGGTTCAAATGTAATACAATATGTCCATCCAAATTTTATAGAGGAGGGACTCCTATATGAAAAAGTTCCTGGCCCTGTTGCTGGCGGCAATGATGCTGCTGTCCGTCGCTTCATTCGCTTCCGCGGATGACGTGGTGGAATTGGAATTCCTGTATCACAAGTCTGAAACGGACGCAATGAACGCCATGCAGGCTGTGATCAACCAGTTTAACGAAGAAAACCCCGGCATTAAAGTGAACTTCGTGCAGATCCCCGACGCGGCCACCGTTTTGCAGACCCGCGCCACCCAGAACGACCTGCCCGATATGTTCGGCGTCACCACTTCCACCACCTATGAATTGATGTTCGAAAACGGCCTGATCATGGATCTGACCGGCCAGCCTTTCCTGGACAACGTGGAAGCTTCCACCCTGGCGCTGTCCGCCTATCAGGGCAAGATCTACCGCATGCCTTACAGCCTGAGCTGCTATGGCCTGTATGTGCGCACGGACATCTTTGAAGAAAACAACATCGAACTGCCCGAAACCTGGGAAGACCTGATGGCCGCCTGTGAAAAGCTGCAGGCCGCCGGCATCTACGGCTTCGGCCTGCCGGATAAGGACATGGTCTATCAGCGCATGGAGCGCATGATGTCCATGCTGGCTAACAACGATGATGAATTCAAGGCCATTGCCGCGGGCGAAATGGATCCCCATGATTCCAAGGTGCTCAAGGGCTATGCCGAAGCTTCCCTGGATATCGCCAAGTACACCAACCCCGAATCCAAGGGCGCCGGTTACGACGAATCCTACCAGCTGTTCCTGAACAAGCAGGCCGCCATGACCATCAACGGTCAGTGGTCCCTGGGCACGCTGCTGGGCTTCGATCCCGATCTGAAGATCGCCATGATCCCCTTGCCCAATCCCCTGGGCGAACAGAGCAACGTGATCGTGTCCATCGACACCAGCTTCTGCATCTCCGCCAACACCAAGCATCCCGAAGAATGCCTGAAGTTCATGGAATTCCTCAGCAAGACCGAAACCGCCCAGACCTATACCGACACCGAAGGCAGCCCCAACGTGATCAAGGGCGTTGTCTACAACGTGAAGGAACTGGAAAAGATCAATGACGCCATGGCTGCCGGCCACACCGCGCTGAGCCTGAACGCCGTTTGGCCCTCCGGCCTGCGCAAGGCCCTGGGCGACGCCGCCACCAATTTGATCCTGGACGGCGATCTGGAAGCCTTCTATGCCGATGCTCAGCTGACCATCGAAGACTACTACAACAACTAATTTGCGCCTTTCTTCCGGTGGGGCCGCTGCCGTATGGACAGCGGCTCCACTTATACCCAGCGTATTATCAAAGGAGGGTGACCCCGTATGACCGCTGTGCCGCGCAAAAAAGCGCGCCAACATACCATGCGCCGTGAGCAGGCCATCGCATACACCATCATGACGCTGCCCGGCTTGGTGCTGTATTGTGTGTTCCTGATCCTGCCGATCCTGATGGGCCTGTACTATTCCTTGACGGATTGGACCGGCATTGGCAACAAATTCAATTTCATCGGCCTGGATAACTACATCAAAGTATTCACCAATGATAAGCGCTTTGGCAACGCGCTGGTGTTCAACCTGCGCTACACCGTCTACCTGGTGATCGGCATCGTGGTCATCGGCTTCATGCTGGCCATGCTGCTCAACCGGGAAATGAAGGGCCGCTCCTTCTTCCGCACGCTGTATTTCATGCCGGCCGTGCTTTCCATGATCACCATCGGCCTGGTATTCAAGCAGGTGTATTTCTACGTGCTGCCCTCCATCGGCAAGGCCGTGGGCAGCGCCACCTTCTCTGAAAACATCATCGCCAACCGGCAATTAGCCATTTACGGCATTTTGTTTGTGCACTTGTGGCAGGGCGTGGCGCTGCCCACGCTGCTGTTCCTCTCCGGCTTGCAGACCATCCCGGTGGACCTGTACGAGGCGGCTTCCATCGATGGGGCCAACGCCTGGCACCAGTTCAAGTCCATCACCGTGCCCTACATCCTGCCCACGCTGTCGGTGGTGCTGGTGCTGGCGGTGAAGCAGGGCCTAAATGTGTTCGACTATATCAACTCCATGACCAAGGGCGGCCCCGGCGGCGCTACCACCTCCATTTCCATCCTGATCTGGCAGAACGCCTGGGAGCGCAACCGCTTCAGCTACGCCATCGCCCAGGCGGTTATCACTGGCCTGATCATTGCTTTGATCTCCTTTGTGCAGATCAAGTACACCGATAGAAAGAAGGTGGACTAAGTGAGGCAAAGCAAACGCAATATGAACGTATTGGCGTACGTGATCCTGATTCTGGGCGCGCTGCTGATCCTGTTCCCCATGTACATTACGGTGATCACCACCTTCAAAACCTCCGGCGAAAGCGCCAGCAGCTTCTTCACTCTGCCCCGCTCCTTCTACCTGGGAAATTACCAGACGGTGCTGCAAAACCCCACCCTGTGGTACGCCTACGGCAACACCATCTATATCACCCTGTTCTCCCTGGTGCTGGAATTGCTGGTCATGCCGCCCATGTCCTTTGCGCTGTCCCGCGGCATTTTCCACAACAGCAAAATGTTCAAGGGCCTGTACTTCTTCTTCCTGCTGGGCATTTTCCTGCCCTTCCAGGTGCGCATGATGCCCCTGGTCAAGCTGCAGAGCGCGCTGAACATGATGAACCCCACCGGCATGGTGCTGCTGTATCTGGCCCACGCCACGTGCGAGAGCATGTTCCTGTACGTAGGGTATTTGGCCAGCATTTCCCCGTCTTTGGAAGAAGCGGCCTATATCGACGGGGCCACCACCTTCCAGACCTTCTATAAGATCATCCTGCCGCTGATGAAGCCCATCCTGGCCACCGTCATGATCCGGGAAGGGCTGGCCATCTGGAACGACTATATGCTGCCCCTGCTGTGCCTGAACCGCTCCAACACCATGTGGACGCTGACGCTGTTCCAGTACAATTTCCAGAGCGAATTCAATGTGGACTACAACCTGGCCTTCTCCTGCCTGGTCATCGCGTCGCTGCCCATCATCGTGTTGTATTGCTTCATGCAAAAGCAGATCATCGGAGGCTTGACCAACGGCGCCGTCAAAGGTTAATATGAAATTGCTTACATTGAATACCCACAGCTGGCAGGAGGCGGATAACGCCTCCTGCCTCCTGTATACGGCCAGCGCCATCGAAGCAGAGCAGCCGGATGTGATTGCCCTACAGGAAGTGAACCAGCGGGAACAGGGCGTGATCGCTTCCCCCGGCCGGCTGGCAAGCAGCGGGTATGTGGACGGCGGGTTCCCCATTGAGGAAAAGAACTGGGCCTTGCTCCTTGCGGAGCGGCTGCGGGAGGATGGGCACCCGTATTCCTGGAGCTGGAGCTTCTCTCACGTGGGCTACCGCACCTGGGCGGAAGGAGTAGCGCTGCTGAGCAAAAGCCCCATCCAGGCGGTGCGCTGCGCGGATGTTTCCGCTCCGAGCCTGCCCGCCGACAGCTGGCGTCGCCGCCGGATTCTGGCCATCCATAACGAGATGGGCTGGTTTGGCTCCGCCCATATGGGCTGGTGGAACGACGAAGCAGACCCCTTCCAGGGCCAGTGGGAAAGGCTGAACGCCTTCACCAAAACCCTGGGCGTCCCTTGCTACTTGATGGGGGATTTCAACTGCCCTGCCCATGTGCGCCAGGAGGGCTACGACCTGATGCTGTCCTCCGGCTGGCAGGACTGCTACGCCCGGGCGGAAGAAAAAGATTGCGGCGTTACCGTGCCCGGCCAAATCGACGGCTGGCGCAGCCAGCAGGTGGACGGCTTCCGGCTGGATCTTTGCCTGGCCGCCCAGACGGGCAGAACGGCCCGCTCCCGGGTGATCTTCAACGGGGATTTTTATCCCAGCGTGTCCGATCACTTTGGCGTTTTGACCGAAGAAATCCTATAAAAATGAAAAATGCCTGTCGCTGCAAACCCAGCGGCAGGCATTTTTTTGTTGACTTTATACCATCATCGCGCAGCCTTCATAGGGCCGAAGCACGATTTCATCGGCAGTCATTTGGGGCGGCTGCTCATAGCTGCCGATGAGGAAATGGACATTGCCCGGGCAGGGCACGCGCTTTTCCCGAGCGGAGAAATTGCAGTACACAAAGAGCTTTTTCCCATCCAGGCCACGGCAATAAGCGATCACATCCTGCGCGTCGGGGCAAAGGAAGCGAATATCGCCCCGGGCAATGAGGGGATATTCCTTGCGCAGGCAGATCAGCCGCTTGTAAAAACTCAGGATGGAAGCAGGGGCCTGGGCCTGGGCCTGCACATTAGCCTCCGGCTTGTACTGAGGCAGAGGAATCCAGGGGGTACCATCGGTGAAACCCGCGGTGGGCGATTCATCCCACTGCATGGGCGTGCGGCTGTTATCCCGAGAGCGGGCCTGCAAAAGGGTACGCACCTCCTGCTCCGTCCGGCCCTGGGCCGTCAGGATCCGATGGTAATTCAGGCTTTCCACATCCCGGTACTGGCCAATATCCTCAAAATAAGCGTTGGTCATGCCCAACTCCTCGCCCTGGTAAATATAGGGCGTGCCCCGCATGAAGTGGATGCACAGCGCCAGCATCTTGGCCGATTCCTGCCAGTATTGCCGGTCATCGCCCAGGCGGGACACAATGCGCGGCTGATCGTGATTGCACCAGAAAACGGCGTTCCAGCCGTTTCCCTGCTGCATGCCGGTCTGCCAAACGTCAAACAGCTGGCGCAATTGGCCAATATCCGGCGATTGCATGGCCCATTTATCGCCGTTTTTATAATCGATTTTCAAGTGGTGGAAATTGAACACCATGGATAATTCCCGGCGATCGGGATTGGAATAGCGAATGCACTGCTCCAGCGTGGTGGAGCTCATTTCTCCCACCGTCAGCATGCTATCCATGCCGGTGTCCCGCGTCAATTCCTGCAAGAACTGGTGCACATGCCGGCCATCGGTATACATCCGGCGGCCATCGCCCTGCAAATCATCAGTCATGGTTTCCGGCTTGGAAATCAAGTTCACCACATCAAAACGGAAGCCCTTCACGCCCTTGCCCTGCCAGAAACGGATGACTTGCTTCAATTCCTCCCGCACGGCGGGGTTTTCCCAGTTCAGGTCGGCCTGGGTAACATCAAACAAATGCAGGTACCATTTTTTCAGCTTGGGCACATATTCCCACGCGCTGCCGCCAAATTTGGACTGCCAGTTGGTGGGCGGCGCATCCGGAGCGCCATCCCGAAACAGGTAATAATCCTGATATGTTTTGTCTCCCGCCAGCGCCCGCTGGAACCAGACATGCTGGGTGGATGTATGGTTGAACACCATATCCAGCATCAGCCCGATGCCCCGCTGATCCGCTTCCCGCAGCAGCCGTTCAGCGTCCTCCATGGTGCCAAACACCGGATCCACGCTGCAATAGTCCGCCACATCGTAGCCGTTGTCCCGCTGGGGCGACCGGAAAAAGGGCGTCAGCCACAGGTAATCCACCCCCAGAGACGCCAGGTAATCCAATTTGCTGGTAATGCCGTTTAAATCGCCAATCCCATCGCCATTGCTGTCGCAGAAAGAACGGGGATAAATTTGGTAAACCACTTTGTCCTGAAAATTCAGCACAGGCATCCTCCTTATCCGAAAGACCGATGAAATAGATTGTTTTCATTCCAGTTTGGCGTGTGTTTCTAAAATGAGGAATATGCAGTTTCGAGCGGTCCGGCCTGCAATGCAAGGCGCTTTGACGATGGTTGACTGGGGCCCAAGAGTAAATCGAGGAACAGCAGCGCAGATATGCTGGCCCAGATACCGAAAATGCATCTTTCCGATTTTAGGAACAGACGCTATCACCAGAGGGAATCCACGGGCCTTTGAGGCTCGCTTTATTTTCATGCATCCGGCTGTCCGCCCGTTCAAACACGTTGGTCAGGCACGTATCCTGGGCCGGATCAACCCCCGCCGGGCCGCTGGTCACCATCACGGTGCCCGCCGCCTGCGCTGCCGGATTGCCTCCATGGCCTGCCGCCCAGCTGCGGCGGTCAGAATCTCGTATTCATCCTGCTGCGCCAAGCCAAGCAATTCCCAGTTAATCGATCCATCCTCCACGATCAGCGCCAGGCGTTTCCCGTTTCCAGAATGGAATTTTGCATAGGTTTAGGGTATGCTGCTTCTCCGCTTTCTATTGTCTTTCCCGGCAGCGACGCTTTGGGCAGTGCCTGTCCTGTATATCCGTTTTTCGCAGAAGAACACACAACCATTGTACCACAGATTCCTCATTTTTCAAGGGAGAAACAGCACCCCCCATTCCTTCGCGCCCTTCTCCACGGAAGATTGCCGTCGGAAGAGGCTTCCAAAAGCATGCTTTCCCTTCGCCGGACGCGCATGGACGCCTTATATGGAAACAACCGGCCCTTCTCAAAAAGACCGGTTGTTTTTTGTAATCATGGCTCAAGGCAGCTGGCCATACTGGGCATCATCCACAGGTTCGCACCATTCGGTCCGTCCGCCCTCTCCAGGCACCTCGATAGCCAGGTGCTGGAACCAGCTGTCCTTCGCCGCGCCGTGCCAATGCTTCACCCCGGCGGGGATATTGACCACATCGCCGGGATGCAATTCCCGGGCTTCCTGCCCCCACTCCTGATACCAGCCCCGGCCATACACGCACACCAACATCTGGCCGCCGCCCTGGGCCGCATGATGGATGTGCCAATGGTTGCGGCAGGCAGGCTCAAAAGTCACATTAAAGGTGGGCACCTGCTGGGTAGTCAGCGGGGCTAAATAGCTCTGACCGATGAAATACCGGGCATAGGCATCGTTCTTTTTTCCCACCGGGAACACCGACAACTGGGACGGCGCGCCGTCCTCCCTGTCCTCCCCTTCCCCGTACGCCTCGGCAATCAGGGGAAAGGCGCTCCACGCCTTGGGCCAGCCACAATAAAACGCCAGCTGCGTCACAATTTCCACGGCCTCCTGCCGAGTGATGCCATGGTCCTTGCCCAGAGCCAAATGGGCCTTTAATTGGGGATACAGCCCAGCAGAAAACAGCGCGGCAATGGTAACCATGCTCCGATCCCGGGCGGATAATTCCGTCTCCCGGGCCCATACCTGCCCAAAGAGCACATCGTCATTCAGCGCCGCAAATTGGGGCGCCAGGCTGCCCAAGCGCTCCCGGCCTGCTGTTTGCTTCTTTGCCATACCCATCCTTCCCTTCTCATCAACACATGTTTTCATGGTGCATTTTTCCCGCGGCAGACCGGCGCCATGCGCGCCTCTCCACGGGCCGTTTTTTTCTCATTCTTTCCGCTCATCGCCCCAGAAAAACAGGGCCACGGTGCCGGGGCCGGTGTGGCTGCCGATGGTGGTGCCGATGGAATTGATGAGCACCTTGCCGTTGAGCTTGGGGAACGTGCGCTCCACCAGCGCGGCCACGGCCTGGGCGTCCTCCAGGCAGGCCGATTCGGAAATGAAGCACTTGCCGCTGTAATCAGCCCCGCCCTGCACATGGGCTTGCATTTGCTCCACGATGCGGGCAATTACCTTTCTCTTGGTGCGGATCTTTTCTCGGGGAATCAGGCGGCCCAGGTTGTCCATATTCAGCAGCGGGCAGATGCGCAGCGCCGTGCCGAACCAGCCGGCAGCCTTCGAAATGCGACCGCCCTTCACATAGAAAGTCAAATCTGTGGAGAAGAACCAATGGTGCAGCCGCAGGCGGTTCTCCATCGTCCACTGGTATAGGTCATCGATGCCCATACCCTCGTCCCGCTTATCCGCCAGGGTGTCCATGATCAGGCCGTAGCCCGAAGACGCGCCCAGAGAATCCACAATGTAGATTTTCCGGTCCGGGTACTTGGCGGCAAGGGCCTTCTGGGCCAGAACAGCGGAATTGTATACCCCGGAAATGCCGGAGGACAAGGTTACGTGCAAGATATCCTTTCCCTGCTCCAGGAAGGGCGTAAAATAGGCCACGAATTCATCCTCGTTCACCTGGCTGGTCTTGGTTTCCGCGCCCGCTTCCATGGCCTTGTAAAAATCCGGAAAGGAGATGCTCTTGCCCAGGTCGTCGGCGTAATGCTTTCCGTTCAGGTAGAAATGAAAGCAGATATAATGAATATCCCGCGCTGTGAAATGCTCGGCGCTCAGGTCGGCAGTGGAGCAACAGCTGATGATGTAATCGCTCATGGCTTTCTCCTTTGATATAAATTTGATCATTCAATCCCATTTGATTATAAAAAAATCAGCGCCCCCTGTCAAGGGATGAGCGTCTGTTTCTAAATTTGGAAAGATGCATTTTCGGTGTTTCATACTATTTGACGTCTAAAAGATTGAAGGATTCGGGACCGATTTTTCGCCCTGGTTCAGCTGCTTTTCCTCGATTGATCCTTCGGCCCCGGGCTTCCGCCCGCAAAAAAAGCCCCGCGGCGAAAGCCGGGTATCCATAAAACAGTATTAGCCAGAAATTCAGAAAAGGCATCTGCGTGCTGGATTGGTCAATACTGAATTATGGAGGAAAAGCACAATGAGATCCCTGTTTGAAGAGCTTGGCGGCACTATACCCTAGGCAAAGACGGTATGTATTACCCGAACCTGGCGATTGAGGAAACTGATCAGCGCCCCATTGGGAAATGGGGACGGGTGCACAGGGAATACCTGAAAGCGCAGCATCCGAGCCTATATCATCGTCTCATATTGAACGGATCTTTGAGCAGACATCTGGCCGATGCAAACGAAAGAGCGATAACGATGCTTGACAGCCTTATAGCACAAATGGTCAGGCAAGAAGGCGTTACCGAGCAACTCAAGGCAGAGCAGCCCATGTTATGGATAGGCAGAATGAACAATATTCACTGCCGGGCAGAGGAGATCGTCAGAGAAGAAGTTATTAACACCCTGTAATTGACATTGCTGTCAGCAAGATCAAGCAGATCAAGCTGACAGCTTTTTATATTACCTGGATGGGAGTAAAATGGCTCATCCTGCAGCATATAATACAAATGATTTCTATCTTCATTTATCGTTCAACCAGAAAAGGAGACGCTTCGATATGTGCGGCAAGACAAGCAATGAAAGCATTTTGATTGGCAAGACAAGGAAGAAAGGCAAAATTACTGTATGTGATCAGTGCCAGCTATATTTGACTCCGCATTTTAACTACTCATGGGGAAAAGGCCAGGAAAAAGCTTTATTTTTCGATGAGGCGCGACTGGTGGATGATCTGGGAAATTTGACGCTGAATCGGCGTCAAGACCTTCAATCTTTTTTGACAGCGCAGAATTGGAAAAAAATGATAGATACTTGGAATGCTCATAACCAGGAACAGATTTCACCGGATACGCATGTGCCTTTTTATATCAATTTGCTGCAATACCGGGATATAGCTTGCGCTGCCACTCAGCCAGAAAGAGAACAATTTGGGGGCATGGTTTACATTGTTGTAGATGATGAGGAAGCTCGTCCGCACTTCCATTTCCGCAAAAATGACAGCGAAGGAGAATGGGCGATCAGCCTGACGGAACCCAAGTATCTGAAACCGATGCCGAGGAAACTGCAACAGGGAGAAATTGATGCGCTGATCGCTCATTTGCAGACCCGAAGCAGGATTACTTCCCGGACCCGTTATCAGAGCCTTATTTCGCTTTGGAACGATCAGAACTGTGAGCTTTCAACTCGTTATCAGAAGCTGAACGAAGACCGAGTAATGCCAAACTATCTTCTGCTGGCCGACGATGGGGAAAGAAACCGCTAAAAACAATATGTCAGAAAAAACAACGCTTTCCCCAATGGAAATCAGCATAGTTGCAGGGAAACAGAGCGCCTTCGTAGGCATACAAAGGATCAGGTAATGCTTCATGACACATTACATATTCAAAAGCAGCGGCAAGTTCTTCAATGTAAACCCGTTCGCAGGTACTGGCAATCATATGGCACCACAAAAGTCGAACGGTTTGCATTTTTCTGAAAATATCCGAAGCAACGGCAAGAATGGATTCACAGTCGGGAAGTCTTTCAAGGATGAGCAGCACTTCATCTGCGTTTTCGGCATAGCCGTCAAAAATTCTTTGGTTATATTGCTGCGCTGACAGCTTCTTCATTTCTCCATCGCTATTATACATCAGTTTGCTGATCCAACACAGGGAACTGCAAATATCATACAAAACAAGTTCATATTTTGGATGTTCAGGGCCTTTTGCAAGACAGAACACTGTTCTTTTCGTGATCTTGCTGTCATAGATCATCAACTGCTGACAGATGTTTCTCCGCGTCGTGATGATTCTGTTCCAAAGGTCATACTTCTGCTTACTCACCTTGCTACTCCCCCCTTTGTTGTTCATGTTATCCTCCTGGATGAGAGAAAAACAGCGCATCCATCAGGCGATCATTCATGTACTGAAAATATCCCATCGTGCCTTGCTAAATGGCTTCTTCTATGATAAACTTCCTATATGAGGTGATGGGTATGTATACGGCTCAGCCCAAGAAGCTATTGATCCTGCAAATCCTGGATATTCTACGGAAATACTCCGATGAGAACCATCGGCTGTCCCAGAAGGAAATCGCTGATCTTCTGGAAAAGGAATACGGGACCACAGTCGAGCGAAAATCCATCAAGCGCAACCTGATGGATTTGATCGACTATGGGCACTTGATTGAATATACCGAAGTGAAGAGAAGCACGTCGAATCGTGCAACCGGCAATCGGGAAGATACCAGCAAGCTGTCTGATTTCTATTTGGTACACGATTTTTCAGAGGGGGAATTGCGGCTGCTGATTGATAGCGTGCTGTCCTCCCGCCAGTTGCCTTATCAGCAAAGCCAGGCATTGATCCGAAAGCTGGAGGGACTGGCAAGCCAGTATTTCTCCGCCAAAGTCAGACATATCCATCCCTTGCCAGAGAGCGTTCCCCGCAGCCAGCAAATTTTTCTGAACATTGAGGTACTGGATGAAGCAATAAGCAAAAACCGACAGGTGGAGTTCTTCTATAACGAATTTGGGCTGGATAAGAGGCTGCATCCCAAGCAGGACAAGCACCGCCGGCCTCGGCGATATGTGGTCAATCCCTATCAGATGGCGTCAACCAACGGACGGTATTATCTGATCGGCAATGACGATTATTTCAGCGACGTGGCACATTTCCGGATCGACAGGATTTCGGAAATACACCTGCTGGACACCGCCCGAAAGCCAATGAAAGATGTGGCGGGTTTGGAAAAAGGGCTCAGCCTGCCCCGGCATATGGCAGAGCATATTTACATGTTCTCCGGCGAAAGCGGCCGGGTGGTTTTCCGGGCGAAGCGATTTTTACTCAACGATGTGATCGACTGGTTTGGAACAGAAATATCACTCAAGGCGGAGGATGAAGAAAACGTGGTTGTTACTGTACCCTCCGTCAACCTCCAAGCTATGCGGATGTGGGCCTTGCAATATGCGCTGTATACGGAAATACTGGAACCGACGGAATTGGTGGAAGGGGTGAGAGAAGATATCAGGTTGGCGTTGAAGAACTATAAAAACATATAAGTATCTTTCCAACAAATGAAAGGAGAAAATCAATCATGGAAAGAATTGAAGAATTGTATGGACAATTATATCAAGACATGAAGCCGTATTTCAAAAAATACTCTCTCTCCACACTTGTTCCAATGGAAGGTTCACAATATAAGAACCAGACAATAAAACTGATGCTTATAGGACGTGCCCTAAACGGCTGGTTTATGCAGGATATGGATTGCGCAGATACATGCAGCCAATATGCCAAGGATGCAATGGATATGCTGAAAAACAAGGGTCGGTTTGTGTGGATGCAGAATAAAGAAGAAAATAACAATGCAATTATACGGCCTTTTTGGAATTATACGAAAGACATTCTGAAACGATTGAGAAATTGTGACGAAATCGAAACAGACTGGTATGAAACAATTGTATGGGCAAATCTATTCCCTATTTCGTTTGCAAATAAAGGAAATCCATCCAATGAAATCAAATATGCTCAATTTCAGGCTGCAAAGAATTTGTTAAATGCCCAAATAGAGTACTTTAAGCCAACGCATATATTGATTATTAGCGGATGGAAAGACTGGTTTGTTTTGCAGAGAAGAAAGAATTGTCTCGAACAAGATACTCCGTTTCTCCCAAATGTTTATGAGCGAAATGTGAATAAAGAAGTTGTTAAAGGAAGCGGAACTTACGAAATTACGGGAAGCAGCACTTCTGAGATTATCCATATTCCTGTTGTAATAAGCCGTCGACCGGAGTTTTTCAACAAAGAGATATTTGTTAACGATGTTGTTTTAGCATTTCAGCACCCGGAAGGCGCGAAATAGTAGGAATCGTTATTTGAGATGCCCCCTTTTTCTCCCATCCAATTTGGTATTTATTATTTATAAAGCGTTCCATCGTAAGGAATAATCGGATTGGAGGAAAAGACCATGAAAAACAAAATCCCTTCCAACTGGAAAAACTGCGCTACCTGCTCCCGCTGGTGCGGCTGGAAGAATCCGGACGCCTTCTGCAATTTTGTAGAATACGACATGAACGAAAAAGCCCGCTGCGCCGGCGGCGGCTTCAACAACGCCAAGATGAACGGACAGCAGAGCTGCAGCAAGTGGACGCAGCAATTTTTCCGCAAATAACCTGAACGGAAAGGCCGGGCATTGGCGTCAAGCCCGGCCTTTCCCTGCCGAGGGAGGATGAACCCTTGATCTATGCGACTTCTGATCTGCACGGCTATCCCTTGGACCAATTTCAAAAACTGCTGAAACAGGCAAATTTCAGCACTCAGGATTTCCTGTTCGTGCTGGGCGACGTGATCGACCGGAACGGGGATGGCGGAGTCGGCTTGCTTCAATGGATGATGGGACAGCCCAACGTGGAATTGATCCTGGGCAATCATGAAGCTATGCTGCTTTCCTGTGCCTTTCTTTTCGATGAAATCACCGATGATTCCGTCGCCTCTCTGGATGAAAAACAGGTGAGGCTTCTGCTGAACTGGATGAACAATGGGGCGGAACCCACCATTCGGGCGCTGCGCGATCTGAGGCAGAAGAATCCTGAAGCCCTTGATGATTTGCTGGAATATTTGCGGGAAGCGCCGCTGTATGAGAGCGTAAGTACAGAAAAGCAGGATTTCCTGCTGGTTCATTCCGGGCTGGGTGGTTTTTCCCTCGAGAAAAAGATCAACGAATATACTGCTGACGAACTGCTTTGGCATCGGCCGCAGCCGGATGAACGGTATTTTGACGACATTCTCACTGTATTCGGCCACACGCCCACGCGGTGTGTTGGAAACGCTGGCTGGATGTTTCAAACAGAAACCTGGATTGACATTGACACCGGGGCCGGCCATGGCGGAGCGCCTATGCTTTTGTGTTTGGATGATTTACGGGCTTATTACGCTCATCAGGAGGAAACATGACATACGACATCTGGTCCCTTGCGGAAGAAAGAATGCACACGCTGTACAGAACTGAAATCCCGTCGTTGATTCTGGCGTGGTATCAAAGAGAAAAATCACGCTTGCAAAATACAGACGTGGAAATGCTGCTGGCGTTTCTGTGCCATTTGGCGAAGCACTTTGATACTTTGAATGCGGCGTTCACTTTGCGCGGCAGGATTGGCGCGTCCTTGGTTTGCTGGCTGCTGGGCATTTCGGAAGTGAACCCGCTGCCGCCCCATTATTACTGTCTGCGTTGTCAATACGTTCAATTCATAAAGCAAAAGAAGTATGGATGGGACCTGCCGGAGAAAACTTGCAGCTGCGGTGAAAATATGCTGCATGATGGCATGAACACCGTTTATTTGGCGGAAATAGATCTGAAAAAGAGAATTCAAATTGACGTGGATATTCCGGATGAATTGCAGGAGGATGTTCAGCGGCAGCTTTTAACTTTTTTCCCCGATCAACTGTTTATCCGTGCCGGCTTTATGGACGATGAGATGGTGAAGTATGTTTTCCTGCCCAAAACAGATAAAGCCACCGTTGACCCGCCGGACAAAATGATCCGCATGAATTATCGCGACGCCCAGCCGGAAGTATATCCTTATCCTTCGATCCAGTTTTATAAATCCCGGCAGGATACGCTGCTCTGGCAGCTGTGCAAGAAAAGTAACGTTAGTCCGCAGCAAATACCCTGGCGTTCTCCTGATAATACTCGGTCGTATCTTCAATATGAGCTGCCGGGAATTTTGTACGATAATGTGTGTGACAACGCCGCCTTGATCAAGGATGCCCATCCCGGTGATTTTTCCGGCTTGCTTCTTTTTCTTGGCTTTGATCATGCTACCATTGAAGGATATGACGAGATCAAAGCGGCTGTACGGAGCCACCCCCAGACAATCTATGAATTGGATGTTTTCTGTGAGGACATTTATGATCGCATTCATTCTCATTTAGAACAAAAAGGGATAGCGGACGACAGTTTAGCCGTTCATGTAGCGGATCAGGCGCGATTGGGAAAGTACATCCGCTCCGGCGTCGGAAAAGAAACCCAAACGAAATTATTATCAATCGGTATTTTAGAGGAGTACTTTCATTACCTATCAAAAGTTCGTTATCTGTTTCCCAAGGGTCATATGCTTACCCGGCTTGTACGCAACCTGCGCCTTGCCTGGTTCTGCCTGAATATGCCAGTTACGTGGGAGGAAACACAAGCAGCCCGTTATGCGGAAGAACGCGAATAATGACAGAAACACGTCCATCATGAAGCCTCATATTATTTCCAAAAAGCACTTGATGTCACCCTCTTGACATGATATAATGTATTTGTGAAAGTCTGAGAAAATGTTCTCAGACTTTTCTTTGTGTCCTGATACGAGGATAACCTTGTATTCCTTCTTATGAAATTCGTACTGGTGAAGCATGCGAGAAAGACGAGGAGATGTCATGTATTTTCTTTTTGAGTCTGTCGGTGGTTTTTCATGATTTTTGAAGGTTTCAACATAATTATTGTGAAGGATCAATGGACTTTCTCATATACTGCAGCGTCACAGAAATGTGGCGCTTTTTGTATGCCATTTTTCAACAGGCAATGGAAAGGAGGTGAAGGAACGTATGAGTACCCAGATGGAAAAGCTGTTGGCTGCTCAGGAGAAGACCCAGGAGAAGCTGCGCCGGGCACAGGAGGAAGAGAAGCAGCTCAAGAAGCGGATCGCAGAGCTGAAGCGGAACGAGCGCACCCATCGGCTGTGCACCAGGGGCGGATACGTGGAAAAGCTGCTTGCTGAGCTTGGCGCGCCGGAGCTTTTGGA
>JAFUFC010000081.1 GCA_017470095.1 Clostridia bacterium
CAAGGACATCACCAAGGATTCCATCAATGCCGCTATGAAGGCTCAGTCCTCTGAATCCTTCGGCTACACCACCGAAAAACTGGTGTCCAGCGACATCATCGGCATGACCTACGGCTCCCTGTTCGATGCCAACCAGACCATGGTCACCAAGATCGACGAAGACACCTATCAGGTGCAGGTCGTGTCCTGGTACGACAACGAGAACAGCTACACCAGCCAGATGGTCCGCACCATCAAGTACTTCGCGGAGCTGTAATTATCAGCTGGTCAAACCCATTGCGTCCCTCCATTTGGAGGGGCGTTTTTTGTTGTGTATGCCTTGAAAATATGATAGAATAAGCGTACAAGAGAAGCACGGAGGAGACGCGCAGGTGAAGCGGGCAGTCTGGCTATTGGTTGTATGGGGAGTGATGATGATGATGGGGCTGCGAAGCCAAGCGGAAAGTATGGTGGCAGTGTCCGATTTGCATTTGACGGAAGCAACGGCGGATTTTGCTCCGGCGCTGAGCGCGGTGCGCCAGGCCCTGGAAGGCCGCCAGGCGCTTCTTCTCCTGGGAGACGACACCAACAACGGCAAGCCCGTCGAACACGCGCTGCTTTTGCAGTGGCTGCGGGAAACCCAGGCAGCTACCAATGTGGAAATTTATGTGGTGCCTGGAAATCATGACCTTTCCCGCGCCATAAACGCCGCTTCGTTTGCCCAGCTGTACGCATCCTTTGGCCCCAGCCGGGCGTTCAGCCTGGATCAAGCATCCGCCTCCTGCGCAGTGATGACCCGGGGCGGCACATGCCTGCTTCTGCTGGACACCAATGCCGCCGACCGGCCCGGCCACGTTGCGCCCAGCGGCGGCATCTCACCGGAAACCATCGCCTGGGTGGATCACACCCTGGCTTCCCTTCCCTCCGGCACCCCGGCAATCGCCTGCGGCCATCATCCCCTGCTGCCGGAGAGCCGACTCCAGGCCACCACCGGCGCCAGCGCCCTGGTGGACGTGCTGGTCAAGCACGGGGTGGGGGCCTACCTGTGCGGCCACGACCACGGCTTTGCCACGGTGGACGGCGTGCTGCGGCAGATCACCGTGGGCCAGCCGCAGAATTATCCCGGCCGGTGCGGCGTTATAACGCGGACAGCCGATGGCTTTGCCTGGCGCACGGAAACGCTCTATGATGCCGACGACCCCTATTATGTGAAGCTGCGCCAGGGCGCGGAAACGCTGGCCCACACCATGGGCCGCGGCACCTTGCGGGGCACCGTGCACGAAGCGGACGAAGACGCCATCGAGTGGTTCGCCGGAGCATTTTTGCAGTACGCCAGCGGAGAATTGACGGAAGCATCCTGCGCCCAGCTGCTGGCGGACGAAAACTGCCAGAAGTGGCGGGAAATTCAAACCCGCACAGTGGTGAAGGGCTGGATTCTGAACCTGCTGGAACATTGCCCGCCGGACGCGCGGAGCATTGATATTCCCAATCGCCCAAAAGCAGGCGAATGATATTCGCCCCTTCATGGGGTAATCAAAACAGCCGCCGGGATGTTTCCTGGCGGCTGTTGTTTGTATTACTATTCAGGAAGTAACCGGCGTCATTTGGTTTCCGCTGCCGGGGCGGCATCATTCAGGCTCAGCACGGGCAGGGCTTCCGCCGCGCCGCCGGATACATAGGTGGGCAGCTGGCCGTTCCACTGGTTCACCTGGGTGAATTGGATCAGCCCATCGGTCAGGGATTCGGCGATTTTCCGGTTGGCTTCCGCTTCGGCCTCGGCCTTCACTTTGGTGGAGTAGGCTTCCGCGTCGGCATTGATCTTCAGCACTTCGGCCTTCGCGTCGGCTTCGATCTTCTGCCGCTGGGCCTGCTGCTGGGTTTCCATGGTTTTCTGCTCCTGCTCGATTTCGGCCTGAAGCTTCTTCTGGGCAGCCACCTGCTTGGCTTCCACGGCATCGGTGAAAGCGTCGGTGAAATCGATATTTTCAATGGAAATGGAGATGATTGAAATGCCGTACCGATCCATTTCCCGGCTCAGGTTATCCCGAATCTGGACGGACAATTGCTCCCGAGCGCTGACCAGGTTTTCCGCCGTATATTTGGAGAAAACCGCTTTGGTGTTTTCCAGCATCCGGGGATTGACCAGCTTGCTGAAGTAATCGGTGCCCACTTCCTTGAACAGGGTCATGGCGGTGGCCTTATTAATGGCGTAATTAATGGAGCCGATGATGTTCACCTGCTGGATATCGCTGGAGAAGGCTTCGGTGGAGAAGGGGGTTTTCTGCTCCCGGTTGTCCATCAGAATGATCTGCTGGAAGGGGCTCTTTAAATGGAAGCCTGCCTCCAGGGTGTAATCCTCCACCTTGCCAAAGGTGGTGATGATGGCGGTGTTGCCGGTGGGCACCTGCACGGTGCACACATTCACCAGGATCACGGCGATGATCAGAACGAAACCGGTCAGGATCAATCTTTTGATGGCCTTGTTGCTCATGGTTGGCATCCTCCTTTGTCCTATCGACGGGTACAGTATAGCACGGGATGGCCCGACGCGCCACAAAAATCCGTCCAATCATACAATTTTCTGCCCCAACTGTCAAAATGCCCCATGCAATGGCCCGACGCGGAGAGAAAAATGTATTTTTTCTATGCAAAATGGAAATGTAAAAATCAGGGGACGGGGAATTGCCTAAAAATGGGCTGCTATGATATAATGATGAGGCGACCGTCCGAAGGCGATTGGCCGTTTTGTCGGGCCGCATATGCGAGGACAGCGGATATCTTATGATATAATAAAATGGTTGCCCAAATGCGACGCGCGATGGGTGTGCGGATTGGCGAACTCCGCAGGGGCGCTGGTCAACCAAATTTAATGCATTCCTGCCGTTCCGGCGGGGAATACGGAATCACAGTGAGGAAAAACAGCCTATGAAACGGATCACACACATCCTGGCGTTCCTTTGCCTGGGGTGCCTGCTGTGCGGCGGATCCCTTTCCGCGGAGGAATACCGCACGTTGAAGCAGGGAGACAAGGGCCAGGCGGTGACGGCGCTGAAGCAGCGGATGTATGAACTGGAGTACTTTACTTCCACCAAATTTTCCGCCGAATTCAATGCTACCACCAAGGAACGGCTGGTGGAGCTGCAAGAGAAAAACGGCTTGACGGCGGACGGCGTCGCCACGCCCGAGGTGCAGGCGCTGATCTTCTCCGACGATTGCCTGCCCCGGTCGGCCACGCCCCGGCCCCAGGCGCTGTCCACGCCCGCCCCGGCCCTGCCGCAGGCGGCGGTGGATACGACCGCAGAGGCTTCTGCGCCGCTTTCTACCGCCATTCCGGTCCAGCGGACGCCCTTGGAAACGCCCATCGGCGCACCGGGCCTGACGGCGGAAGGATTTTTGCCCGAGGGACAAGCGCCTTATTCCTATGCCGATCGCAAAAGCGGCGTATGGAGCTACATCAGCGCGGCCACCCACATCGAAATTCGTCAGCACACCGCTCCTGGCCCCCTGAAATGGCTGGAGGTGAGCATCCAGCTCCAGGATCCTTCCCACCTTAGATCGATGCTCAGCCACGGGAAGAAGATCGGCACCAGTTTGGTGTTGCCCAGCAAGATCATGGAGGATCACGGACATCCGGTGTTGGCCTTCAATGATGATTTCTTCGGCTATCGGGTGCGCTATGGCGGCAAGATCGGCGTGATCGTGCGGGATGGAGCCATCCTCTATGATGATCCCCGGAAGGCGAACAGCAGCGTATTCCCGCCGCTGGATGTGCTGGCCGTATTTGAGGACGGCAGCATGAAAACCTTCTTGTCCGACGCTCACTCCGCTCAGGAGTACCTCGACATGGGCGTCAGGGACACCTACGCCTTTGGCCCCATCCTGGTGCAGGATGGGAAGATCAACCCCAACGCCAAAAAGTACGGCACCAACCGTTCGCCCCGGCTGGCCCTGGGCATGACGGCGGATGGCACCATCAAGGTGATCGATGTACTGGGCCGCCGCAAGGACGCCGTGGGCGTGACAGTGGAATGGATGGCGGAAAAAATGCGAGAGGTGGGCTGCGTGGAGGCACTGAACCTGGACGGCGGCAACACCACCTGCCTGATTTTTATGGGCGATATGATCAATCGTCCGGAAAACACCGCCAAGAAGGACGTGCGCTATATTTCTGGCCTGATTGGCGTGGAGGAGGATGAATGATGAGGAAGTGCCTGGGTTTTTTGCTGGCCGCGGTGTTGGTGATGCTGCTGCTGCCCGAGGTGTCCCTGGCTGCCGGAAAGCCGCTATTGTGGGTGTCTCCCACGGGGGAAAAGACGGCTGACGCCATTACCTGGTATGTTCTGAACAACAACAATTATTATTTGTTTCTGCCCCAAAATTTTGACGCGGAGAACGCCCATTTCGGCTACTCCGGCGTGAAAAAGCTAACCTTTTCCACGCCCAGCAAGACCATCGCCCCAGGAGACGGCGCCGCTTTCCTTCGGCCAGGTAACTATGCCGTCACCGTGGATGGAAAAAAACGCACCCTCCACGTGATGCAGGGCAGCCCGGGCATCCCGGCTTTGTATATCACAACGGAAAGCGGAAAGCTGGATTACATTCAGAAAAACAAGAGCAACAAGGAAAAGGGCTATCTTGTTTTTGTTGGCCCGGATGGCCAGGTGCAGTATGATGGGGCCCTGGAGCATATCAAGTGCCGGGGCAACAGCTCCATGACCTTCGCCAAGAAAAATTATCAGATCAAGCTGGAAACGGGCGCTAACCTGATGGACATGGGCAAGGCCAAGAAGTGGATTCTTACCGGCAATTACCGGGATAAATCCCTCCTGCGCAACCAGATCGTGTATGATACCGCCCAGTACCTGGGCATACCCTACACGCCGGAGCATATTTCGGCGGAGGTATATATCAATAACGAATATCAGGGCCTGTACCTGTTCTCCGAAAAAATCGAGATCGACGATGACC
>JAFUFC010000082.1 GCA_017470095.1 Clostridia bacterium
GATGGCGCCGCAATAATGGCAGCGCAGGGTATGATCCACGCTATGGTACGTCAGCGATACGTCACACCGGTCGCATTTAATGGTTTCACCGCACTTACGGCAGTTGACCGAGCTGGCGTACCCCCGCCGGTTGATAAACAGCATGGCCTGCTGGCCTTTTGAAATGCAGTCCTCCAATTTCTGCTGGAGCAGATTGGAAAACATACTGTGATTGCCCATGCGCAGTTCTTCCCGCATATCCACCAGGTGGATCCGTGGCAGCGGACGGTTCAGTACCCGATGAGGCATTTCGATCAGCGTGTAATCCCCCCGACGCGCCCGGGCGTAGGAATACACACTGGGCGTGGCGCTGGACAAAAGCACCACCGCGCCTTCCCGCTTTCCCCGGGATGCGGCAATATCCCGGGCGTCGTACTGGGGGAAGCGGTCGGACAGGTAGGTTTGCTCGTGTTCTTCATCCACAATGATCACGCCCAGCTTTTCCACCGGGGCAAACACGGCGGATCGGGCGCCGATAACGATTTTCGCGTCTCCCAGGCGAATGCGCCGCCACTCGTCAAAGCGCTCCCCGGCGGAGAGCCGGGAGTGCAAAACCGCCATGGCGTTGCCAAAACGGGAGCGGAACCAGTTGATCATTTGGGGCGTCAGCACGATTTCAGGCACCAAGATAATGGCGCCCTTACCCATTTTTAGGGCCTGGCGCACCAGGCGGATATACACCTCCGTTTTGCCAGAGCCCGTAACGCCATGAAGCAGGAACGGCTTTGGGGGCCTTTGCAAGGCCGGAATCAACTCCGACAATGCCTCCTCCTGCTCCAAAGTCAGATCCGGGTCCGGCGGCGCGTCGACCCGGCCATAATAGGGTGAGCGGAGTGCTTCCTTCTCGAACACCTCCGCCATTTCCTTGTCCACCAGGTAATTGAGCGCGTCCCGCACATCCTTGATCATGCACCGCAGTTCTTCTACCAGATGGGCTTCCCCATCGGACAGGAGCGTAATCAACAGCCTTCGTTTCTTCGAGCGGCTCTGGGACTGGATAGCTTCATCAATGCGGTCAGGCGGAATCAGGAGCCGGGCGTATTCGGCGGTTTTCACCTTGACGCGTCCGCCCCGCATTTCCGCCGGAATCATGAGCCGCAGCGCTTCACACAGGGGGCAATGGGATTTTTCCTTGATTTCCCAGGCCAGTTCCATTAAAGGCGGCAGGAGCGCCGGATAATTTTCCAGCGGAGCAATCACCGGCTTAATCTTGCTTTCCTCGTAATCCGCCTGGTTCTTCAAGCGGATCACGAATCCCTCTTTCTCCCGGGGGCCAAAGGGCACCTTGACCCGCATGCCGGGCAGGAGGGTCATTCCCTCCGGCACACGATAGGTGAATACGCGGTCCACCTGCTAGGATGCGATATCAACGATGATTTCCGCGTACAATGTCAGGGCATCCTCCTTAGTGATTTTTCAGGGCCAGTGCCCTGCTGAGAAATTATTCCGCCACCTGGCGCTTGGGCAGGCAGGGCAGCGTTTCTATTTTTTATGTGGTCTCGAAGGTGACGATATTGGTGTCCACATCAAACCCCGCGCCGGGGGCCGTTACATCGTTGGCCACGATCATGTCCAGGTTCTTTTTTTTCAGTTTCGCACCGGCGTTTTTCAGCACATCATTGGTCTCCGCAGCGAAACCGACCAGAATCTGGTTTGTTTTCTTTCTTTTGCCCACAGCGGCGGCCACGTCCGGCGTTTGCCGGAAGGACAGCGTCAGCTTTCCGTCCCCTTGCTTTTTGATCTTTTGGTCTGCCGCTACTTCCGGGGTGAAATCCGCTGGGGCGGCAGCCTGGATGACGATATCCGCGTCGCCACAATGAGCCAACATGGCGTCATACAGATCCTGGGTAGAAAGAATGGGCACCGGTTCCACTCCGGCAGGCACGGCCAGGTTGGTAGGGCCCGTGACCAAAGTCACCTCAGCGCCCCGCTTTTGGGCCGCTTCAGCAATGGCGTAGCCCATCTTGCCGCTGGACCGGTTGGTGATATAGCGCACGGGGTCAATCTTTTCCTGTGTTGGCCCAGCAGTGACCAGCACACGCAAGCCCGCCAGATCGTGCTTTTCATTCATCAGTTCATCGATGGCGTCGGCAATCTGTTTTGGCTCGCTCATGCGGCCCGCGCCGGTATCGCCGCAGGCCAGATAGCCGCCTTCCGGGCCGATAAAGCGCACGCCTCGCGCCTTCAGCGTCCGTACGTTTTGCTGGGTGGCAGGATTATCCCACATGCCGGTATTCATGGCCGGAGCCACCAGCACAGGTGCCCTTGTAGCCAGCACGGTGGTGGACAGCATATCATCCGCGATGCCGCAGCCCATCTTGGCCAGAATGTTGGCCGTGGCCGGGGCAATCACGAACAGATCGGCCCGTTTTGCCAGGGCCACATGCTCCACTTCCCAAGTTTCTGGCCGGGCAAAGGTATCCGTCACAGCAGGGTGATTCGAAAGGGTCTCGAACGTCAGGGGCGACACAAACTGGCAGGCGTTCTTCGTCAGAATCACATACACCTGCGCCCCGGCCTTTTTGAGCCGGGAGCACAACTCGCAGGCTTTATAAGCCGCAATGCCGCCGGTCACCCCCAGCACGATCTGCTTTCCTTCCAGGTTCATGCTTCTCTCAGCCTTCCTCGTCTTCCAAGTTGCGGTGATAGGTCAGCAAGCCCCGATTAATTTCATCCACGGCGATGGAAACGGGCTTCATATCCTTGGGGTCGATCATGGGCTGGGCGCCGCCCACCAGTTCCCGCGCGCGCTTGGCCGATTCCACCACCAGGGTGTAGCGAGAGTCCACTTTTTTGCACAGTTCGTCAATAGCAGGTTTGTTCACAGGCATGGTTTTGTTCCTCCTCTATCATTCAACCACGGGAAAATACCGGGTTGTACGCTGTTTTTCCGCCGTGATGATGCTGGTCACCTGATTAAAGGCCAATTCCAGATTATCATTTACCACGGCGTATTGATACAAATGCATTTGGTCTATTTCGCCCTTGGCGTTGCCAAGGCGGCGTTCGATTTCGGCGGGATCATCGGTGTTTCTCGTGTGCAGCCGCACCCGCAATTCGGAGTAGGACGGGGGCAGAATGAAGATCGACACGCAATCCGGCCGTTGACGCATGACCTCCTTGGCGCCCTGGGGGTCGATATCCAGCACCACGTTCTTCCCTTGATCCATGATTTCCTGCACCTGGAATTTTAACGTGCCGTACCGGTGGCCGTGTACGGTGGCATGCTCCAGGAACGCGTCCTGGGAAAGCAGTTCATCGTACTTATCTTCCGTCAGGAAGAAATAATGCACACCGTCAATTTCCCCATCCCGGGGGCCACGGGTGGTGACGGAAACAGAAAACGTCAGGCTGGGGTCGTCATCCAGCAGTTTTTTGCAGATGGTGCCTTTTCCCGTGCCGGAAGGGCCGGAAATCACGATCAGCATACCTTTTCTTTCTTCCCTCATTTGTTTTTCCCTTCTTCTGTATCAGATTGCATGCGCCCAGCAATGGTTTCCGGCTGAACGGCGGAGAGCACCACGTGCCCGTCATCCATCATCAGCACAGCTCGGGTGCGCCGCCCAGCGGTGGCGTCCACCAAGTGTCCGGCGTCTCTGGCTTCCTGAACCAGGCGTTTCACCGGTGCGGAATCCGGCGCCACCACAGCGATGATCCGCCCGGCGGCCACCAAATTGCCAAAGCCAATATTGAGCAATTTCATCGGCCTTCACTCCACATTCTGTACCTGTTCCCGCAGTTTTTCAATCTCGCTCTTGGCGCTCACCACCAGTTTGGTAATCCGGGCGTCGGAGGCCTTGGAGCCGATGGTGTTCACTTCCCGGTTCAACTCCTGGGTAAGAAAATCCAGCCGCCTGCCCACTTCTTCCTCTTCCCGGAGCGCCGCGCGCATTTGCCCGATGTGGGATTCCAGGCGGGACAGCTCTTCATCAATGGCGCACCGGTCCGCCATGAGAGCCACTTCTTGAGCCAAACGCTGAGGATCGATCTCCGTTACGTTCAGTTCTTTCAGCCGGTTTTGCAGTTTTTCCTGATAGATCTTGGGTACCTCTGGGGCCAAGCGAGCAATCTCTTCCCGGATACGGTCCACTTCGTTCAGGTGGAACGTCAAATCCTCCTGCAATGCTTTGCCTTCCTTTTCCCGCATGGCAAGCACATCCTGCAGCGCCAGCGCCACCGTATCGGAAAGCAAAGCGGACACAGCGTCCCGGTCTTCTTCCCTGACCGTCACCTGCAATACGTCCGGTTGCGCGGCAATCCAGGATGCGTCTGCTTCGCTGATCGTTATTCCCTCGTGCCGGGTGATGCGGCGAACAGCCAACAACGCTTCTCTATATTGAAGCGCCATGCCTTCGTCCACCCGCACTTCCCTGGCGTCCTGCCGCTGATTGACATACGTCACATTCACGTCCACGTGGCCGCGTTTCAAAGCCGCGCCGATCTGCTTGCGCAGCGCATCCTCGGCAAAGGACAGGGCCCTGGGCAAACGGCTGGAAACGTCCAGGAAGCGGTGATTCACTGTTTTGATTTCCACTGTCATTTCCCGGCCGTCGGCGCTTTGCTGCGTCCGGCCATAACCCGTCATGCTTCGCATAGGCCACACCTCCCCTTTTAACCTATTGATTATATCACACTTTGTCACGTGCTGAAAAGCCCAATTTAACGATTTTCGCAAATAAAAAATTGACCGCGACATGCTCTTCGCGGTCCAAGTTGTTCCGTTATCGATGAAAAATGGCGTCCCACAGCCGGTTACGCTTTACCCATGGGCTCTGCCAGCCGTTTCGGGCATATTCCCGGAAGGCGGCCCGGCGCTTAAAATCATGACGGATTCTGTCCAGCATATTTTTTTCCTCCCGTTTCAATATGTCCGGAAAGCAACGGTTTTATACCTTTTTATCCTTCCATTTCCCGCTGGCGAACCGTGGATAGAAAAAAGCAATGCGCAGCGCGATTTCGGACATGCCGAAAATCCATGTGCCCGTCAGCCCCAGATGCAGCACATGAACCGCCAACACCGCCATGATGGGCCGCACAACGCTTACGCACATAGTAACGATCAACGCAACATATAAATTATCCCCCGCGCCCCGCAGCGCGCCGGACAGCACCACGCTGCTGGTCTGGAAAGGCTGAATGAATGCCAACACAAGCATCGTCTCAGCGGCGTACGCGATGACCTGGGATGCGTTGGGCGTATCTTCACCGATAAACCAGGCGGACAATGGATAGCGGAAAACCACCGTCAATACCATCAGCACGAGCGAGATCATCAGGGCGTAACGCTGACAAATCTTTCCGTACAGCATCGACAAATCGGCTCGCTTCCTGCCCAGGTTCTGCCCCACCAAAGATGTGCTGGCCACGCCCAAGCCATCGCCGAAAGTGTAGGTGATATTCAGCAATTGCATGCATATTTGATTGGCCGCATACATGGTGGTGCCCAAGGAAAACATGATGCGGGCATACACGAAAAAGCCAAATCGAACCCCCAATTGTTCCACTGCCGCGTTGCCGCCCACCCGCAGGATGGATTGCATAGCCGAGCGGTCAAAGCGCCAGGAATCGTGCACAGATAGGTGCAAATAGGCCTTGTAACGCCCACCCATCGATACAGTAGCCAGCGCCATCAAAAAGCCCACCGCCATGCCGATCACCGATGCGATGGCCGCCCCCTGCACTTCCAGGCGTGGAAAACCCAGATGGCCGCCAATCAGGCAATAATTGAAAAACACATTCACCAAATTGCTGACTACATTCACCCACATGGTAATACGGGTTTTGCCGATGCCTCGCTGAGCCGCGCAAATGCACATTGATAAAGCGCTGACGGGCAGAGCGTAGGTCATGATGCGAAAATAGTCGATGGCGTCCCGCAGCACTTTGTCGCTCTCCGCCTGATCGCCGCCGGCCAGGCGCATCAGGGGCTCGGCCAGCAGCACCGCCACCAGCGTCAGTACCACCGATAGCCCAAGGGCCAGCATAAGGGCGTTGCGCAATGTAGCATTGGCTTCCTCCTGCCTTTCTTCCCCTTTTCTACGGGCCACGATGGCGGTCACGCCCACGTTCAAGGCAAAAAACAAACATAAAATCACCATCCGCGGCTGGGTGGGTAGCCCCACGGAGGACAGCGCTTCGGCCCCCAGCTCGTTGCCAACCATCATGGTATCCACGGAACCGATCAAGCTCATCAGCACCATTTCGATGATCGAAGGCAGAGCAATGCGCATCACATCTCGATAGGCCGCTTTTCCATCCGGCAAAGGGCCCATGCGGTGTTTCTCCCCACCCAGCGACTCCGGCGCGAAAAGCCGCCGCACCAACGACGACTGCACGAGCATCCCTTCCTTCTTCCGATAAAATCCGTCAAAGCATTTTACCATGTTTTCCATATCGTGTAAATTCCTGTTCAGGAAAAACTTTATCGTTGGCTTTTTCTTGCTTTTCCGATATAATAGAAGCGTACATGCGCGAAAAAGGAGTGTATGATCATGGCCTTTACCGGGAAATATATTGCCGTGGATTATGACGGCATTCATTATGAATTGTGCAACCAGCGCTGTCGGGAGTGGACCCATCCTTATGAATGGGAACATAACGGCTCCATGCTGTGCAACGCAGGCTGCGGTATCTTTGCCATCTCTCACGCCGCGCAGTATCTGGGCGGCGCGCGGGTGGTGCCGGAAGAACTGGCCGATTTTGCCTGCATGACCGGCGGCCGGGGCGACGACGGCACCGACCGGCCCGTGCTTTTATCCGCCATGGAGGAGCATGGCCTGGCCAAAAAGCACGGCTTTTCCTACCGCTTTGACGGCCTGCGCAACGACCTTGACACGCTGCACGATCATCTTTTGAAGGGCAACGCCGCCTTATGCAACCTGCGCGTTGGCCATATTGTGGCATTAATCGGCGGACGGACGATAGACGGCGAAAAGCAGGTGCTTGCCGCCGATCCCTTCAGCGAAAGCGCCGATCTCCGGGTGCGGGACGCGGTGCGGGAGTGTATTCCCGGCAGCGAAGTCTTATCCCCCATCAAAAACGATGCCGGGCTGATCTGCGGTTCGCAAGAAACGTATGCCCTATTTTGGGCCACCTTATCCACCGTGAAGGATTTTAATCTGCTCTACCGGCTGAGCCGGTAAAAAACCCCACGTCCGCGAGAAGGAAGGAGATCATCTCTTGAAGAAAGCCCGCAAAATCCTATCCATCCTGCTCATTTTGCTCTTGCTGCCAACTGCAGTTTTACCTGCCCAGGCGGAAAAATCCACCGGTCTTGTGCGCGTGCTGCTAACCAGGCTGAATTTGACCGACCGGGCGGAAATTGCCTTGGATGGAAGCTACACTCTGAACGACCTGGCCTTTCAGCGTGGCAGCCACGTGACTGTGGCGCTTTCCGGCGCGTCACTGTATGTGTACTACGAAGGCATGGCCTTTAACGCCGGTAATCAGCTGACCTTTGTCCGCCACAAAGTGGATGGTTATCAGGAAAACGGCTTTCGGGTCAACGGAGCGTATGAATTGCACCCGGGCGATTTACGCCTTACCGTTCAAAACGGCCAATTGCAGGCCATTCTTATCGCGCCGGTGGAAGAATATTTGCTGGGCGTGGTACCCTATGAAATGAGCGATTCTTTCCCCATCGAAGCCTTAAAGGCCCAGGCCATCGCCGCCCGGACCTATGTGCTGCGCCGGGCTCAAGCCAACAAAAAACAAAACTACGATGTGGTAGACAATACCAATGACCAGGCATACTACGGCGTCAAAAAAGAACACCAAAACGCCGCCCAGGCAGTAAAAGCCACCGAAGGACTGTGCGGCACCTACAAAGGCCAGTTGGCCGAATGTTTTTATTCCGCCAGCAACGGAGGCCAGACCGAAATCCCGCTCCACGTGTGGGGCAAGGGCGATTATGGCTATTTGACCATGGTCGATGATCCCTATGATCTGGAAAACAAGGAAAGCAGCGTCAAAAGCGCTTCTTTTCCCAAAGAATTAACCAACAACGACGGTCTTGGCGCGCTGAAAACGCCCATCCTAAGCATCCTGTCTGAAACCGTTGAAAACATGGGCTACGACGGGGATATGGAGCATATCCGTGTCACCGGCATTGATAGCGCGGAAGTGGCACTTCCCCTGTATACCGATTCCCCCTCGAAGATCATGACGCTGCTTCGGCTGTCTCTAACCGTGCAGGCGCGGAAATTGATTGAGGAGGACGATGAAGAGGATGTTTCTATCTTCTCCTATCCCGATATCTCCACGCCGTCCCCCAAAGCCAGTGAAAAGAAGGAAACATGGTCGCAAATACAGCCCCTGCCCCAGCCTGTCACCGTGGCGCTGGATATTTTCCCCTTGGTAGAAAGTGCCTTGGGCCTTTCCATCAACGGCGGCAGCAACGAAATTATGACCATCCGGGAAACGAACAGCGCCTTTATCCTGGAATCCCGCCGGTATGGCCACGGCGTGGGCATGAGCCAGCGCGGCGCCCAACGAATGGCCGAGGGATACAAGTGGACGTATGAACAGATTCTGCGCTTCTATTATCCCGGTATGTCCCTGAGCCGGTATAACTACACCTTCGCTTTGCCCGCCGCCCTCTCCCAGCAATTCCTGGCCACTCCCGGCCCGGCCGCCACGCCCACGCCCCGGCCCACTCTGATGCCCCTGTCCGTCACCCCGGGCCCCGGGCAGTACACCGTGTCCGTCACCAACATCGGCGTTAATTCTTACCTGAACCTGCGTGCAGAAGCCAACACCCAGTCCGCTGTCCTGCGGCAATTGTACTATGGCCAGAAATTGCTGGTCCTCCAGGATCTGGGCGATTGGCTGCTGGTGCGCACTGACGATGCCACCGGCTACGTGATGACCGATTTTGTGCGAAAAAACGAAGCAAAGGAATAAAAAACGCCCTTGACACGCCTGCCGCCCGGCGCTATCATGATCAGGATGGACGGCAAAGGAGGATGCAGCCATGTACGAAGGGAAGCTGGTGAGATTGCGGGCCTTTGATAACAGCGATCTCATCAAATGCCAGGATTTTAGCAATGATTACGAAGTGATGCGCGGCGCGTCCGGCGGCATCCTGTACCCATCCACGGTGGAAGATACCGCCCGAGCCATGAATAGCAACACCAGCTACACATCCGGCGAATACCAGTTTGCTATCGAAACGAAAACAGACCGGGTTCTGATTGGTCAATGCGGTTTTATCAAGGTTAACTGGAAAAACCGGGTGGGCGAACTGGCCATTTTGATTGGCGACAAGGATTATCGCGGCAAGGGCTACGGTACCGATGCCGTCAGGACGCTGATAAAATTTGGCTTTGAGGAACTGAATCTGCGCAAGATCAAAGCATCTGTCTTTGATTTCAATGAACCGGCTCTGCGTTGCTATGAAAAATGTGGATTTGAGCAAGAAGGTACCCTGAAAAAAGAAATCTACCGGGAAGGCGCTTACCATGATGTGGTGTTGCTGCGCCTGCTCCGGAATACGGAGGAATAATCCATGGAATATACGGAAGTTACCATCTCTACCACCAGCCAAGGGTCAGAAATTGTATCAGATGTTTTGATGCGCCTGGGCGCCGCCGGTACCCAAATTCTGGACCGTGCAGACCTGCCTGACCCTTCGAAGCCCACCGCCAACTGGGAATTGATGGATCAATCGGTCATCGACGCCATGCCGGAAGACGTGCAGGTAAAGGCCTGGTTCGATGAGGAAAGCCTGAAAAACATCCTGGGTTCCTTGCGGGAACAATTGTCCCTGATGAAGGATCCTGCTCTGGGTACGCTGAGCATTTCCATGCAGGGCGTGAAGGAAGAAGATTGGAGCGAAAACTGGAAACAGTATTACAAGCCCTTCCGGCTGGGCGATCACATGGTGGTCAAGCCCACCTGGGAACCTTGGGATACTCAGGAAGGCGACCTAATCATTGAAATTGACCCTGGCATGGCCTTTGGCACCGGCACCCACGAAACCACTGCCATGTGCGTGGGGCTGATTGAGAAATATTATCAGGGCGGCACGCTGCTGGATGTGGGCACAGGCAGCGGCATTCTGGCCATCGCGGCGGCGCGGCTGGGCGCTGCGGGCATTGTGGCCGTGGATATCGACCCGGACGCCGTGCGGGTAGCGAAGGAAAACGTGGCC